>JALUTR010000241.1 GCA_027021785.1 Fidelibacterota bacterium
GATAACAACACCCCTTTTTATCTTGGATACGAAAAACTTTATAAGTCTACATTTTATAGCAGGTAAAAATCAATACGCAATACTACGTAATTTGCACGTGAAGATATTTTTCATGAATCGAAAGGATAATAAGATAAATTTTTGGTTTATCGTGTCGGCCAAGCCATCCGGAGCAAACGCAAATTAACCGTAAAGGTACTTCAGGAATATCACGCAAAACAACCCGATTGATTCGCGTTAGGGTGTAATCCGTAGCTGGGTATTGCCGGTTATCGGGAATGTTGATACGCGTATTGATCGAGCAGATTGCGAATCATTCGCTGGTATTTTGTATGGTGTTTCTGTGCCTCGGACTTGAAAAAGTCCACACTGGCTTTACTTAAAAAGAGAGTGACCTTTACTGTCTCCTCTTTGAAAACAAGTTGGTCCGGAGGAGGCAGAAAGTCCTTTACAATTTTAACCTCTCCCATAGGCTCATCAGTGTATTCTATTTTTTTCTTCATAAATCTTTTTCCCCTTTCTCCAAAATCCCGCACCATAAATCCTGATTGTATTGCCTCAATAGGTGAACCGAACTGTCACTATTCCTTCCCCGATTTTCCCTAAGCAGTAATATCGCTTCTCAGTTTTGGTGCTATGTTCAATATCCTCAAGAATCACACGGTTATCATCGGTAAACGCATATTGTGCGATTTCGAATGGGACATTATGTTTTTTCTGATTAAGCATATTCTTATTAGCGTCCCATTCAAATTTAATTTTTTTGTTCATGCACATAATTTACTACAACAATTTATACTAGTTCCATACTATTATATGGCTAATTATACAGCAATACCGATAATTCCGGTCCGGAGATTTCCATATGCGTTGCATCGAATTAAATGTAATTGAAACATCATTTTAAAATTTACCCGGTATCGATATCCGGTCGCGAATCCGTCCCCCTTCGGGAGCGGCCCTCTTTTTTTAGAGGGGATTAAGGATTTAAATCGATATCTCGAATAAGCAAACTAAATAATACCCACTTTACCGGTGTTACCCGCCAGCCGACGTAGAGGTTTTGTTCCTTCCTCTTTTAATAGGCGCTCAGCAATGTCGAAGGGAAATCCCTCAGTTAGGATGCATATTTTTATCCGGTGGATAAAAAAAATGTACAATTACCCTCAGGTAACGAACACCGAATAACCTCGTTATATTATTCACCACGAAGCCTCGAAGGGAATTAAATGAAAGGCCTTTTTAGCATCGAAATATTCAATTGACGATTACTAACCTTCCATAAAAATCCTTCGTGCCATCGTGGTATAATAGTATAATACCGTAAAAGACCCGAAGGAAATTGAATTGAGGGCTTTGGAATTCTGAACCGGTTATCGACCGTATTCTGCAATCCATAGCAAATCAAAGCGTCAGTGAAAATGCAATTGTCCGGTACACACCCCGTCCCCTTCGGGGCCACCCCTCTTGATAGAGGGGATTGTCGGGAGACCCCGCAGGATCATGGGTTTCGTAAATTTTAATCCAGGTTTGAAAAATACAATAGTAGTGGAATAAGAAGAATAAGAAATGGTTTCACCAATGTATCCTGATGTTTACTATTCTTTTCGTTTAATTCCCCGATTTATCGGGGTTGTTAATGCAATATACCCCCTTATGGAATTTATTTATTGAGTATAAAAGGAATAAAAACAGCGGTAAATTTGTTTCAGTGGAAAGGACGCGTTTTATGGAAAATAAAATTTGTGTGATTACCGGCGCGACGGCCGGGATCGGGAAAGCTGCCGCCCTGGCCCTGGCCGGTAAGGGAGCACGGGTTGTCTTGGTAAGCAGGAACGAAGCCAAAGGACAACGGGTAAAGAGAGAGATCATTCAACAAACCGGAAACGAGCGGATCGATTTTTTTCGTGCTGATCTTTCGTTGTTGAAAGAGGTGCGCAGGGTTGCCGGAGAAATTCAACGGAAGATTGACCGGATTGATGTTTTGTTAAACAATGCCGGAGCTTTTTTCAACAACAAAATCCTGACCGAAGAGGGATTTGAGAAAACCTTTGCCTTGAATCATCTGAATTATTTTTTGTTAACCCGGGAATTACTGGGATTATTGAAAGAAGCACCGGCAGGAAGGATTGTTAACGTTGCCTCCGATGCACACCAGGGGGTGGAGATTGATTTTGACAATCTGAATGGTGAAAAGGAATACTCAGGCTGGAAAGCTTACCAGCGATCGAAATTGGCCAATATCATGTTTACCTATCATTTGGCTGAGGAAATAAAAGGAACGAAACTCACGGCCAATTGTCTGCACCCGGGGTTTGTCAAAACAAGCTTTGGTAATAATAACCGCGGCTTGGTGGGTTTCGGTCTTCGATTGGCGAAAGCGCTGGCTGCTATTCGTATCTCAAAAGGCGCGGATACCAGCATCTATTTGGCCTCTTCCCCGGAAGTGGAAGGTGTGAGCGGTCGCTATTTCGTCAAAAGGAAACCGGCTCGCAGTTCAAAGGCATCCTACGATATCACGGCCATTCAACGTCTGTGGGAAATCAGCGAAGAGATGGTCGCCGCCACGCCCGGGAAGGGTTGACATTCTCCGTGCAATACATTTTCCCCTATAGGAGTATCCACGACATTTTCTTCCACGCTTCGCGTTTTCCCCCGGGGGAAAACAAAATCGACCGACCGGTAAAAGTATCTTGCTTCGGGAAGGAAACTCTCTCTATATTCCCCGCCGAAATGAAGTACAATCGCCGACACCATCATAACCCGCGTACCCTTCGTACCAGCAGGAGGTCGGTCGGCGCAATTTAATTTTCGATAGACAAAAAATTAAAACCAAGCTCCCGTGATCTCCTGGGAGCTTTTTTTATTATGAAAGGAATTTCATGAAGAACAAATTAAAATTGGGATTACCGAAAGGATCATTGCAGGAAGCCACGTTTCAGTTGTTGAAACGGGCGGGTTGGCGATTTACCGTATCCAGCCGGGCTTACAAACCCTATTGCGATGATCCCGAAATCGAAGCCCTGTTGATCCGGGCGCAGGAAATGTCGCTGTATGTGGAGCAGGGCATTTTTGATGCCGGTCTCACCGGTCTGGACTGGATCGTGGAAAACGACTCCGATGTGGTGGATATTTGTGAACTGGTTTACGCCAAATCCTATATGCGGCCGGTCCGCTGGGTGCTGGCCGTACCGGAGGATTCCGATATTCAGGACGTCCGGGATCTGGAGGGAAAACGGATCAGCACCGAGGTAGTGAATATCACTAAGAATTATTTAAAGGAAAAAGGAGTTAAGGCCGAAGTTGAATTTTCCTGGGGCGCCACCGAAGTGAAACCCGGTTTGCTGGTGGATGCCATTGTGGAGGTTACCGAAACGGGCACGTCCCTGCGGGCCAATAAACTGCGCATTGTGGAAACGATTCTGGAGTCGTCCACGCGCCTGATTGCCAGCAAGGAAGCGTATGAGGATCCCTGGAAGAGGCAGAAGATCGATAACATTGCGCGCCTGTTGCAAAGCAGCATTTATGCCGCTTCCCGGGTGGGTCTGAAGATGAATGTGACCGACGAATCCCTGCCGAAAGTATTGAAAATTCTGCCGGCGATGAAAACGCCCACGGTCAGCCGGCTCTACAACGGGTCCGGCGCCGCATTGGAGGTGATTGTCGAGGAAAAAATCGTGCGGGATATTATTCCCGCCCTGGTAAAAGCCGGAGCAACCGATATTATCGAGTATCCCCTGAATAAGGTCATCCCCTGATGTTGCAGATTGTACGAAACAGGGATTTACTGGCCGATCGGTTGCGCCGGATTCGGGACGGTTTGGACGATGATTTGTCCGTGGTACGGCGGATTTTGACGCGTGTCAGGAACGAAGGCGATGATGCCGTCAGGTATTTCACCGAAAAATTCGATCGGGTATCGATCGATGAGCTTCGCGTTCCCGCCGGGCGATTGGAACAGGCGGCCGAAGCTTTGCCGGGTTCATTGAAAAAGGTTATTAAAGAGGCCTGCGAAAATATCCGCCGGTTTCACGAATTACAAAAACCGGTCGGTTATTCCCTGACTCAGCCGGATGGAACTGAGACCGCGTTTCGCTGGCGCGCGATTGAGCGCGTGGGGGTCTACGTGCCCGGCGGGCGATTCCCCCTCTTTTCCACGGTGCTCATGAATGTAATCCCGGCCCAGGTTGCGGGTGTGCCGGAGATTGTTGTGTGTTCACCGCCGGGGAAAGAAGGCCGGCCGTCGAACGAGATCTTGGGAACCTGTTTTTTGTTGGGTGTTACGGAAGTTTACCGGGTCGGTGGTGTGCAGGCAATCGGCGCCCTTGCGTACGGTACCGAAAGCATGGCGGCGGTGTATAAAATCACCGGTCCGGGAAACAAATATGTCGCGCAGGCGAAGCAAGCGGTTTCCGGTCATGTCGGCATCGATATGACGGCGGGACCCACGGAATTGATCGTGATCGCCGACGGTGAAACGGACCCGCGCCGGGCGGCGGCCGAACTCTTGTCCCAGGCCGAACATGACCCCCAGGCATTCCCGGTGTTGCTGACGGATAGTGAGAACCTGGCGGGGGAAGTGAACAAACAGTTGTCGGTTCTGATCCGCAAGCTGTCAACCCGTTCAACGGCTGAGCAGTCGCTTGAGAAACGGGGCTTTATTTTTGTCGCCGGATCAATAGAGGAATGCGTCCGGATTGCAAATTCGATAGCTCCGGAACATTTAGCGCTGATGGTGCAAGATCCGGAGCCTTGGATTGACAAACTAACGGCCGGGGCGATTTTCGTGGGGGCTGATTCGCCGATAGCCTGGGGTGATTACTGGGCCGGACCGAATCACACCCTTCCAACGTCCGGAAAAGCGCGCATCCAGGGACCGCTGTCCGTTCTGGATTTCATGGTCCCTTACTCCGTAATCAAGGCTGATCAACAGGTCTTGAGGAACAGCGGAGAAAAGGTGATGGAACTGGCCGCAACGGAAGGTTTATCCGGCCATGCCGGGTCCATCGCCGTGCGGAGGAAAAATGACTGAAAAAAAGCTGAAAAACTGGATTAAACCGGAAGTACTGGCCCAGCCGGCCTATCGGGTTAAATCACCGGCGCATCAAATCAAGCTGAACCAGAACGAGAGTCCGTGGGACTGGCCCATCGATTTCAAGCAAGAGGTTCTGAAACGGTTGCTGGAAACACCCTGGAACCGCTATCCGGAGCTGATTCCCGAACGTTTGAAAAGGAAACTGGGTGCGTCGATCGGCTTTTCCCCGGAGCAAATTGTGGTTGGAAAGGGTTCGAACGAGGTCCTGCAGGCCCTGGCGACGGTAATTTTGCGGCCCGGTGACGAAGTGTGTATCCTGGCGCCGACGTTTGCCGTATACCGGATGTTGGGAGAGCAGCGATCGGCGGTAATTACGGAAAGCGTGCTGGATAAGGAATTTTGTGTCGACGAGGAAGATTTATTGCGAAAAAGTCAACGGGCAAGGCTGACAATTATTCCCAATCCCAACACTCCCACGGGAACATTACTGGCGCTGGAACTTATCGATAAAATGGCGGAAGAATCGACCGGTGTAATTGTTGTGGATGAAGCCTACGTGGATTTTTCCGGGGTAACGGCCTTGTCGCTCCTGAAAAGCCGTCCGAACCTGATTATTACCAGGACGTTTTCAAAAGCGTTTGCTTTGGCCGGGTTCCGGATGGGGTACGCCGTCATGGCCGCCGATTTGGCACGGGAAGTACAAAAGGGATTGTTGCCTTTCAATATGGATGTCCCGTCCTTGTTGACCGCGGAGATTTTACTGGAACACGCGGACTGGGTGCAAACGCGGGCCGGTCAAATCAGGCGGGAAAGAGACCGTTTGATCTCCCGGTTGAACGACTTACCGGGGGTAACGGCCTGGCCTTCCCATTCGAATTTTTTCCTGCTCGAAACACCGTTAGGGCCTGACAAAACATTCGATTCCCTGCTTGCACACGGCATCCTGGTCCGCGACGTATCGGGGTACCCCGGGTGTGAAAATATGGTTCGTATCACCGTCGGCACGCCGGAAGAGAATGATATTTTGTGCCGGGCTTTAGAGGAAATGTTGTGAAATACGACGCTTTTATTTTTGATATGGATGGGGTCTTACTGGACACCGGCAGGTCCTTCGTTGCGGCGGCGGTGGAAGCCGTGGCGTATGCCACCGGGGAAAACACGTTCACGCTGGACGAGGTTCTGCTCCTGAAAACCATACCGGGATTCAATAACGACTGGTACGTAGCCGCCGCCGGCGCCTGTTGGATTGAATATCTCCCTGAGATGACGTTTGAGACGTATCTTGGCAAACTTGAGAAATTGGGTGGCGGCCTGGAGGCCCTGGTGAAATTGGTACCGGAATTTAATTCCGCGTATCTGGAACGGCTTACGAGATTAACGATGGAAGCCTACGGGGGAACAACCGCCTGCCGGAAGCTGTATGGCTTCGATCCGGAAAATATTATTGTACCTGGATACTGGCTTACGGAAAGCCCGCTGGTAACACCGGAACAGATTAAACCCGTTTTAAATAAAGCCGGTGTTGTAAGCGGTCGTGCCAAGGGGGAACTGGAGCTGGGGTTTGAACGCCTGGGGTGGTCGCTTCCGGATACCCTGGTGGCCTGGTCCGATGACCCTGATTTGGATAAGCCGAACCCGAGCAAACTGATTCGTATCGTGGAACGGCTCGGCGCCGATAAGCCGGTGTATGTGGGGGATACCCGGGATGACCTGGAACTGGTAAAAAATTATCGCCGATTAACAAGGCGGGACATGGATTTTTGTCTGGTAGGCAATTTAAAGGGTTTGGAAGGGTTCGATTTATATTATCAAAAGGTAACGGATTTTTTAAAAGAACAGGTGTAAACAATGGTCGTGGTTAAAAGAAAAACCGGGGAGACCGATATTCATCTCTCCCTGGAATTGGCAGGAGAGCGAAAGATTCAGGTGGGTACCGGAATCGGCTTTTTCGATCACATGTTGACTTCCCTGGCGTTTTGGGGAGGGTGGGATCTGGCCCTGAATTGCAAAGGGGATCTGGAGGTGGATACCCACCATACCGTGGAGGATGTGGCCATCACCCTGGGACAGGCTTTTAAAAAAGCAACCGCGGGTGGCGGGGAAATCGAGCGGATTGCCTATGCTTTTGTCCCCATGGATGAGGCGCTTTGCCGGGTGGTGGTGGATATTTGCAACCGGCCGTATTGTGTTTTCGGGGCCGATTTTAAGGTCGAGCGCGTGGGGGACTATGAAACGTACATGACCGAACATTTCTTCCGTTCCTTTGCCACGGAGGCGCGTATCACCTTGCATGTGCATGCGCTGGTGGGGAGCAACGACCACCACATGATCGAGGGTATGTTTAAAGGATTGGGGCTGGCTTTGCGGAGAGCGCTGGTCCCCAGAAAAGGAGGGGTGGCCTCCACCAAGGGAAGTTTATGATTGGAATAATCGATTACGGAATGGGCAATATCGGCAGTCTGCGGAACGCCCTGACCTTTTTGGGAATAGACAGTTTATTGTCGCGGGATCCGCGGGAATTGTCCCGTTGCCGGGCATTGATTCTGCCGGGAGTAGGCGCCTTTCCCCCCGCCATGGAACGGTTAAATAAAACCGGCCTGGCAGCGTATTTACGGGAATGGGCCGGGAAGGAACTGCCGCTGATGGGGATTTGCCTGGGGATGCAACTGCTGATGAGCGATAGCGAGGAAAACGGACTGACTCCCGGCTTGGATCTGATTGCCGGTCATGTCGTGCGGCTGGAGAATGCGCCGCGCTCCATTCATATCGGCTGGAACCGGGTGAAACCGCAATATGCCAATGACCTTATTCCCGATGAAGGATACGCCTATTTTGTGCATTCTTATGCTTGTCAACCGGAGAAAGCCAAAGCCATCCTGGCGGAAACAACCTACGGTTCTCCGTTCGCGTCCGCGGTGCGATCCGGGAATGTGATCGGGCTTCAATTTCACCCGGAAAAATCCCAGGAATTCGGCCTGGAGATTTTGAGGAGGTTTGCCGATGAAACCCTTTAAAATTATCCCGGCTATCGATTTAATCGAAGGGCGGTGCGTACGGTTGTTACGGGGCGATTACAAACAAAAGACCGTGTACCGGCAGGATCCGGTGGAGCTGGCGAAAGCGTTTCTGGACGCGGGCTTGGATTGGCTTCACGTGGTTGACCTGGATGGGGCGCGCACCGGTCGGCCGGAGAACCTGGCATCGGTGGAAGCCATCGCCAAAACCGGGATAAAAGTTGAGCTGGGGGGCGGCCTGCGGGAGAGGGCGCACTTCACCCGGGCTCTCGACAGTGGCGTGGAAGCCCTGATCCTGGGATCGCTTCTAGTGAACGCGACGGACGCGGAACTGGAAGATTGGTCCGCTTCCCTTCCGCGAAAATTGATTGCCGGGATCGACGCTAAAGGAGGCCGGGTGGCGATTCACGGGTGGAATACGACAACGGTCGTCAAGGCGGTTGACCTGGTAAAAAAAGCGGAACGACACGGTTTCCTGCGGGTGATTTACACCGACATCGCCCGGGACGGAACACTCGCGGGTCCGAATTGGGAAGAACTTGAATCCGTGGCCCGCCAATCGGCCTTGCCGGTCGTCGCTTCCGGCGGAATCAGCGGAATAGCCGATATTCGCCGGATAAAGGAGTACCTTCCCTATGGCGTGGTGGG
>JALUTR010000242.1 GCA_027021785.1 Fidelibacterota bacterium
GAACCCGTTCGGCGAGCTATCCGCGTCGGGGACGGACGCGACAAACATCACGTTCACTCTTTCCGACAATGCCGAAGTCACGCTGAAAATATTCAACGTGCTTGGGAAGGAGGTCGCAAGAATTGAGGAAGGGCGCCTGGAAGCCGGAACGCATTACCGGTTATTCAAGGCCAGGAACCTGCCGGGAGGGGTGTATTACTACCGCCTGGAAGCGGAAGGAGGTGCGATTACGAGGAAAATGATTTTGATGAGATAGAAGGAATTGCAAATTCCTGGATTCCCGCTTTCGCGGGAATGACGCTGACTACCCCACAGACGACAGACCACAGACCACGGACGACGGGAAGGATTTGAAAATTGAAAATTGAAATTTGAGATTTTTAAGAGCTGGCAAATTGTTTACGGTTTATCGGAAATTGTAGGAGGGGTCTCCCGACCCCGAAGAGGTCACGGAAGAGAGATGCTGCGTGTTAAAGGAAATTGCGAATTCGTGGATTCCCGCTTTCGCGGGAATGACGCCGACTGCCCCACAGACGACAGACGACGGACGACGGGAAGGATTTGAAATTTGAAAATTGAAATTTGAGATTTTTTAAGAGCTGGCGAATTATTTACGGTTTATCAGATGTTGCGTGCTAAAGGAAGTGGCGAATTCCTGGATTCCCGCTTTCGCGGGAATGACACGCAATGATGGTATGTGTTATCGGACCAAAGAAATCCAACAGCCCACGGATTCATCCGTGGGAAAAATATTGGCCGGGGGAAAATTCAAACCGTTTCAACGGTTTTTTAAACAGCGAAGTGAAAAACGTTCGAACGTTTTAACGTTCAAACGTTCTAACCAAATCTCCGTTTTACGCATCTTCGCAATAATCCGAAATCCCAAATTGATAATCGAAAATCCCCTTGCCTCCCCTTCTCCATGTCACCTTGTCAGGCCTTTCCCATCCCCCGGATCCCTGTAATAATTCTTTACCGCAACACTACTTCTGCCCCCGTCAGTACGCCGTAAATCCCCTCTCAAAACAGGCGTTGTAATAATTTCATAAAAAATGTACGTTCTGTGCCTCAAGCAACTAAAAAAGACGAATACGGCGCGGAATCACAATGTGTATTTTTTTTATGTCTCAAAATGTTCATTTTCGGGGTCAAAAATATCGTAGTTTCCGCAGCCAAATTATCGTGTTTTCCGTACAACAAAACTCTTGACAATGTGTTATCTTATATTGGCAATCCTATTTCACATAAGACTGCTCCAGGCCAGAGAAAGAAAAAAATATTTGAATGTTTGGATCGTTCAGAACAGGTGAAATGTCAAGGTGGATTTTTCCCGCTCCCTGCAATAATGGCATACAAGGTATTGCATGCGGATGCGGAGCAAAGGCGGGGAAAGGGAAACGTCTTTCTTGCTTTCATACAAATTCACTCTTATTTTACAACTAATTACAAAGGAGACATATGATGAGAAAGGAATACCCCCCCCCGTACGGGAAAGCGATACTGTCGCGCATTGATCAAATCCGTAGTCTTTCCACTCATCGCCGTTATTCTCATCGGCCATGAGTCGTTGGCGCAATCGAACCAGGGTCCGGTCGAATGGAAAGACCGGTACATTTCCTACGTGCATGGAAGCGGAACAGTGGACCAGCAGGAACCAATAATAGCGCGACCCGATACCGCGGCCTTTACCGTTACGGTATGGAAGAACGGCAGCAATGAATTGTGGGCGCAAATGGTGGAAGACGAGCAGGGCCTTCCTGTATGGAAATTCACCGGCTCCGGGCGCGACGCCTATTCCGGGATTCCGGTTTACCGTTCTTTTCTGTCAACGATATCAAACCAACAAGCCGTGTATGACCAGGGCGTCACGGGCGGAG
>JALUTR010000243.1 GCA_027021785.1 Fidelibacterota bacterium
GGTGGGGTTATCGGCACGAAACTCGTAATATTCCATATTGGAAAGAGTCAGCGGTCCTTTCCATATAGGTCTTTTCATAAATAGTACACGGATTACCAGAAATGGATACTTGATAAATTCCTGGAAGAAATACAACCGTAAAGCATTTTTCCTTTCAAACAAACGGAACCAGACATTATCATTGTAGTACGAGAAACTTCGGAACCAACGGGTAATATATTTGAATGCATATAACATAAATATTGGGTAAAGACTGTAAAAACGGAAGGGATAATATTGAGCAACGACACGGTGGTAATAAAGAAGTTGATTCTTCAAAAGCCGGGATAGCGGGAGCTGCCTTTTCCCCAATCCACCGGGAATGTTAAACCGTCGCAATACAACTGGTTTCGGATCAAACATCAAGTACTCACCGGGTCGCATCACTTTCCGTAATTTGAAGCAAAAGGAGTGTTCGTCAAAATTATTAATGTATGGATACCATCCTCCCAATTCCACCACATATGACCGGCGAATCGAGGCATTTAAACCGTGCAACCACTGGACCGGTTTTTTCATCTCATTAATTCCTGTAAAATCTTTGCCTCTCAGAAAAAACGAATAAGTCAGACAACGTTCATAAGCTGCTTGTTTATTTTTATACGGAACGGATTCATTGATTTGTTTAATGCACCGGCCTGACACCCCGATACAAAAAGGGTCTTTGTAATGACGGGCGTGTGCCGAAATCCAGTCATTGTTAACCGGCAAATCATCATCATCCATTAACAAAACAACATCACCACGGGAAACGGCAACACCAAAATTCCTGGCGGCTGCCGAACCTCGTGGTTTGGTTCTGATAACGCGGACTTTTTGATCAAGTAAACTGAAAGCCTGTTTGTGTTCTTCCCAGCACGTATCATTACTTTGATCCAACACCACTATTTCAAAGTTATTATAATCCTGATCAAGACAACGTTCAATCAGTTCAAGAACATAATTAAGCCGGTTGTAAGACCGAATAACAACGGAAATAAACGGATTGGGTAAAGACGGATTCATATTTCGGTACGCAAATTATTGATAAAGGCCACGGCACGATCCGTACAGCGACCATCATTAAAGTAGAAACAATTATGTAGAAGTTGTTGGTATTTTTCTTTTTGTCCCTGATCCTCCAGATTTCTTCTGACTATTTTTAAAATATCCGAACCGGGGCTATTATCGAAAATCGAAGCCACACTTCTGATATCCATCGATTCGGGCATGTTATGTAGTTCATCACAATCAACCTGGGCGATAATAACGGGTTTCCTGGTGATTAGGTATTCATACAGAATTGAGGACGTATCACTTATAAGGATATCCGACGCGGCGAAATCGTGTAGAGTATCATGATTCAGAATATCCGATGGATTTGAGAAATACACGTGTTTTATTCCTTGTATTTTTGTCCAGGCTTTTATTATCGGAATGTATTGTCGTTCAAAGAAATGAGGTCTGATAATAAGATTAAATTCACGGGTCAATTCTTTGCAAAAATGATATACATATTTATGTAAGGTTCCGTTTCCCCATTTCCAGGTTGGTGCATAGAGAACATTTTTTCGGTTGCGATCGACGATACCGATATTTTCAATACATTGTTCCCGGTCAATTTGACCGTTAATGTAAGCATCAAACCTTGGATTACCGATCTTGATTAAGTCCGTGTCCGGAATATTTACACCCACATCTCTCAGCTTTTCAAGATGTTTCGGCCCGGATAGAAAATGATAATTATAACTTTCAAGTATCTGGGGGTTACCGCCGTATTTTTTATCGCCGGTACCATGACCGATGAAAATAGTTATACACCGATTGCGATTACAATTAATACGGGTATTGGATT
>JALUTR010000244.1 GCA_027021785.1 Fidelibacterota bacterium
AGCGTATCCACCCGCACCAGCCAGGAGAGCACGCCGCTCTGCCCCGGGGACAGCGCCGCGGGTGACAGGGTTTTTGTAAGCGGTTGACCGGGAGGGTCCAGCGCCAGACCGCGCGGCAGCGTAATCGTTCCGCCGATGCTGTCCACGGTAGAGGCGTCCCGGTTGACAAGGCTCGCGGTGACGGGGAACTGCGCGGGATTGATTTTTCCGTACTTCGCCCCGATATATACCGTATCCGGCGATATGATGGAACAGGGCAGTTCCTGGTTGCAGAAGGGGAGATAGATGCGGGAGATGAATGCTTCAGACTCTCCTCTGGATTGCTTTTGGTAGGCATTATATGTTTCTACGCTGTCAGTGACCATCCCTGTTATATACAAATATTGAGTTTCTTTACTTAAAAAACTTCTCGAAGGTAAATAGTTAAGCAGTTCTTCCGGTAAATAATATGGTCGAAAAAATCCCAGATGAGATGAATAGAAGATGTTTTTCCATGTGGAATCGAGCGTAATAACATATAATAATTCTTCACCTGAAGGTTTTGTTAATTTACGTTTACTGTTTTTAACGGGAAAATTTGAGGACTGCGTTGAACCAACGATATACGTGTTTCCACAATTATCCGTTGTAACATATTCAGGAAGTTCAACCCATCCAGTGCCAAGAGTTCTATTTACTCCTAAATAAGTACTTCTTATCAGTTTACCAGTTGGGGATACTTTTGTAAGAAACACTTCTCCTCGTTTATTTACGGAATCCCTGGCGTCTTTTAAAGGAAAGCGCTTTTGAATATAAGGATTTTCAATTGTGTATCCTGCAACAATAATATTATCAATATTGTCCGATCCTATTGCATATCCTATGTCAAAACTATTTCCTCCAAGGAAAGATGAAAAAATAAGCGAATCCCCTGCCGGAGCTAATTTAAGTATAAAAGCGTCACTCCCGCCGTTAAGAGTCGGTTGAAATGCGTTTTTCAGGGGAAAAGAACCATGCTGCGTCTTACCGGTAATAACGGCGCTTCCATTTCTATCAATTTCAATTGCTAAGGGAATATTTTCGTTAAGATTACTATTCGCATAAGTGCCATAAATAAGTGAATCAATGGTTTCATTGAACTTTACTATGACGATACATTTATCACATTTACCCGCCTTGACTTTAAAGGAAGAAGGGGTTATATATGGAAACTCGATGATATCCGTTGTAGGTTTGAGGAATTGAATCGCCATGTAGACGTTATTGATCACATCAATTTTTAAATCCAATATATAACTGCCTGTCGCCTCAGGACCGTCGATCTTCGGTCCGCCGAAGTACGTTCCGTAAATAAGTTTCCCTTCTTCACTAAAACGCATAACAAATCCAGAATAGCCAGTGTTATTGTTTTTCTGTTGGATGGCATCACCGGTTACGGGAAAATCCCGCGACGAAGTCAAGCCTGCTACGTACAACGTTGTGTTGTTTCCTCTTGACATTGCAGTTACAAGTTCATTTGACAGAGTCCCTCCCTGAGGGAGTTTCCCTCCAAAGTACGTGCTGAAGAGCAAGGTTTTCCCGTCGCAAGCAAACTTTGTCAGGAAGCCGTCTAAATCTCCCGCCAACTTTTCCTGGAAGGCATTTTTTACGGGAAAGTTTTCCGAGTCCGTCGTGCCTGATATGTACATGTTACCGGCATCATCAACGGCGATGGAATTGCCTAAATCACGGCCTGATCCGCCAAAATAGGTGCTGAACTCTGTTTCAAGATACAATGGATACGTTATATCTATATCCTTGCAGGTAAATCCGTATTCATTATCACCCTTTAATGAAAACCCTGCATCCCGATAAACCGTATCACCTTTTATTA
>JALUTR010000245.1 GCA_027021785.1 Fidelibacterota bacterium
ATCTGTACATCGGATTGTGCAGATAATTTGTAATAAGGAGGTATGTTATGAATTGTGTGTTGGTGGACGTTGGAGGGTGTTTTCCGGAAACAGGCGCAGTGGCGCGGCCCGGAATGATTATGGTTTGTATGTGGGAAACTTTGCCGGCTTTTTCGGGGTAACCGGCAATCACTGAAAAGATGCTGTCACTGAACACACTCCGGAAACCTTTTTTATCGGCCCTTGTTTTATTGGGTTTCCTCCTCCTCACCGCCTGCCCGGATGGACCGGAACCCCCACAGCGCGACACCACCATTCGCATAAGTGTGGTAAACACGGGCGTCACCTCTGTGAGCCTGAACGTGAGCGTGGAGGATACGACCGATTCCTGGACATTTGGCTTAGCCCGCAACGACTCCATCGTACTTTCAGCGGAGGTTGCCGGCGCGGACACGGTGGTACATGACGGGGGGCTTGACCCGTCCACCACCTATCGCTACCGGGCGTACTGGCTGAAGAATGGTGAGGCTGCCGATTCCAGCGTGGAAGTCCTGGCCACGACGCTGGATACGACTTCCCACCACTTCTCCTGGACAATCGATACGCTGGGCGCCTATGGCAGTTACCTGAACGATGTGGCCATCATTGACGAGAATAATGTCTGGGTGGTGGGGTATATCAAAACCGATAGTGGAACTTTCAATGCCGCCCGGTGGAATGGGACGGAATGGGAATTGGTACTAATCGACCGAGTTGTCGATTTTGATGGTGTCTTTGCATTTAGCGAAGACGAAATATGGTTTAGTGATGGATGTTTCATTTATGAATATGATGGATCAGTATTTAGTAAAAAATGGGAATGTGACTGGGAAACTTATGGTCCCGGTCAGGTAAAAAATATATGGGGTAGTTCAACGAATGATATTTACTTTGTAGGAAACTCAGGTTCCATCGTCCACTACGACGGCAGCGGATTTACAAAGATGGAGAGCGGGACGCCGTTTGATTTGCATGATATCTGGGGGGTGGATAATAAACATATTTGGGTGGTAGGCTTTTCAGCCTTTTCCACTCCCTACGGAGAGGTGATGCTTAGCTGGAATGGGTATGGTTGGGACAAAGTATATGAAGCCTACTGGGGTGAAGTAAACACTAACGCTGAAATTGCAGATGATGTGGAAGGAATATCCGGTCACTCCGTTTGGACAACCAATCCCAGGGAAGTTTACATCGCCGGCTTTGCCGGTAATTTCAAGTATATACCGGACAGCACGAAATTTGTCAAGCTTGATGATCCCCATACCTTTGTTCAATACAAACTGCGCGGGAATACACCGCGCGATTTTATAACCGTGGGCTTGGGAAGCGAGGTATCGCACTATAACGGTTTGACCTGGTATATGTATCCGGAATTGAAAGCGTTGTTTAATGGCTCAATCTACTGGTACAGCGTTGATGTAAAGGGTGATTTGGTGGTGGTGTGTGGACATCCGGGATTCAATCACGGCATCGTGGCGATTGGGAGGAGATAGATCACTTAAATGAGTATGTTCCGGGTATTCACTTTTTTGTCTGAGGTAACCGTAACCGTCAATCACTGAAAAGATGCTGTCACTGAACCCCTTATTAGAATTCATTTAGAGCGCCCCGTGTACCGGATATACAACCACTACACGGGGCAGGTAACCGGTCGGCGGAGCAGCCCGTCATTAATCCCGCAGAATGGGGAGCAGGACAAATTTTTTCCCTTGAACTATTTGTGGTTATTGATATTTGATGACGAATCGAGTATTATTCCGAGCCTGAAAGGAGCACCTGGAGTTGTTTACTGGATTTGAATTTGGCTGCGTTAAACGTCAGGAACCCTTATCC
>JALUTR010000246.1 GCA_027021785.1 Fidelibacterota bacterium
CAGTGGAAAAACCTGGCAATATCGGCGCGGGCCGACCTTTACGTGTATTTCCTGCTTAAAGCGGCGAAAGACCTTAACCCCAAAGGGGTCCTGACCTTCATTATTCCCAACAGTTGGATGGATAACGATTACGGACAGGCCGTTCGCGACCTGTTCAGACGTCATTTCCAGGTATACTCAATCGCGGAATCGGATCAACGTCATTTTGAGGCCGATATTAATACGGTAATTGTTTCCGCGGTGAAAAAACCTCCCGTTCCCCGGGCGGAAATATATTTGTCCCGGGAAGGGTCACGGCGGTTCATTACCCAGCAGGAACTGGAACAAATGGATCTGGGTTGGTACGGATCGTTGTTCCGTTGTCCCGATTGGTTATTGGCGGAGCTTAAGTCCAATCAAAAGTTGTTGCCGCTGGGAAAGGTCTTCCGGGTGATGACCGGCATTATTACCGGGGATAATCGTCGCTATTACCGCTCTGAAGGCGTCAATGAAACGTATCAGCCGGCAATCAAGTCCCCCCGTGAGGCGGCAACCATCGTGTTTGACGCGAAAGACGCCGGATCGTGGGTAAAGGTAAAAAACACTCCCTATCATATCCGGCGCGCGCCGCTTTTATGGACCGACCTCCGCGGAGGAAGGCACCTGGTCGTGTGGAATCGCGATAATATACCCTTTGAACACACGTTTTACGGCCTGATTCCCCATTCCTGTCGCGATTTGAGGACCTTGGCCCTGTTGTTAAACTCATCCTGGGTTTGGCTCATGGTGGAAATCTTCGGACGGAAAGGTTTGGGGGGTGGAGCGGTCAGAATGGTAAAAAGGGACCTGCTGAAAATTCCCTTGCCGGATCCCCGGGAACTTGCTTTCCCTGAAAACCTGGATACGTTATTGCATCGACCCATTGAGTCCTGGCAAACCGAATTAATTCGACCGGATCGAACGATCCTGGATGCCATCGTGTTTGAATCCCTGGATTTGAAGCGCCGTTATAATGAATGCATGGATTTATTGCGTTCATTGATGGCTTTGCGTGCCCGCAAGGCGGGCCCGATCGGTGGCGCACCCGCGAAGACAAGTAAATCAACCGGGCCGAAAAAATGAAAAAACATTTTTACCTTCCCTTCGAAAAGAATGGTCCTTTCGACTACAACAAACTGAACGAATATGAAAAATACCAGTTGTCATTTCACCCGGAACGCCCGAAATACGGCGATTATCTCGTATTATTTACCGACGTCCGGGAATGCCTGGCCTCAACGGAATTCGGGTCCTGTTTAATCCGGACGCACCGCGCGAATTTTCGGGTTGGCGACCGGCTGTATCCGGTTATGTTAATCGGGCAACAAACGGGACCATCTTCAGATTATGAAAAATTAGTGCGGGAAATGCGCGACCCGGAGGTTGTCCGCAAATGGAATCACGGGATGCCTACGTACGCGTCGTACGAGCGCGCGATCCGGGCGATCGAATTGGCCAATCAGGAAGGACGCCTGATCATTACCATGGTGGATACGCCGGGGGCGGATCCGACGGAAGAATCGGAAGCGGGGGGCATTGCCTGGAGAATCGGGAAAACCATCCAGGAATTGGTCGAAGCAAGCGTTCCGACCTTGTCGGTGATTATGAATCGCGCCTGCAGTGGAGGCGCGATCGCGCTGACCGGCTGTGATGTTGTCCTGGCGCTGGAATATTCCACGTACCTCGTAATCACGCCCGAAGCATGCTCGTCCATATTGTTTCATACCCGCAGCCGCGCCAATGAAGCGGCCGAAGTATCACGGATTACTTCCCGCGAAGGATTGGAACTGGGGATTGTGGACGAATTGGTTCCGGAACCGAAAGGA
>JALUTR010000247.1 GCA_027021785.1 Fidelibacterota bacterium
ACGATGCAATTCGGATGGTCAGTCAACGAGAAGGATTCATTCGTTGTCCTTTCGGCGGCCGTTGAAGCCGGAATAAATTTCATCGATACGGCGGATATTTATTCCCGTTGGGTGGAAGGGAATCCCGGAGGTGTAGCGGAAACGATTATTGGTAAGTGGATGAAAAAAACCGGTATTCCCCGCGAGCAATTGATTATTGCCACGAAGGTAAGGGGAGAAATGGGGCCCGGACCGAACGACCGGGGACTATCGCGGGTGCATATTATGAAAGCGGTCGAAGATTCCTTACGGCGGTTACAAACCGATTATATTGATTTGTATCAGACCCACTGGGTTGATAAGGATACGCCTATCGATGAGACACTGGCAACATTTGACGATCTTGTGCGCCAGGGAAAAGTCCGCTACATTGGTTGCTCCAATTATCCTGCCTGGCGCCTGATGGAGGCATTATGGACCAGCGACCGCCTGAATCTGGTGCGGTTTGACAGTCTGCAACCGAATTATTCGCTTGTGTATCGGGCTCGTTATGAGCGCGAATTGGCGGACGTCTGTAAAAAATACGGTCTGGGAGTAATCCCGTACAGTCCCTTGGCCGGTGGGTTTCTTTCCGGTAAATATCAAAAAAATAGACCCCTGCCGGATAGTGTCAGGGCCAATGATATCAGAAACCTTCATATGACGGAGAGAAATTGGAAGGTTTTGGAAAATCTCAATTCCCTGGCGAAGGAATATGGCAAGACGGTTTCACAATTATCCCTGGGCTGGCTGTTGACCCACAGTGATGTCACAGCCCCCATTATCGGTCCCCGCAATCTAAAGCAACTCAAAGATAATCTTGGCGCCGCGGGATTGCGATTGGCGGACGACGCGATGGAAATATTGAATGAATTAAGTTCCTGGGACTAAATATCCCGGTTTGGCAGAGGAACGCGGTACATTATGGACGTTCCCTCCCGGCTTGACCGGCGACTTTGTGGCGTATCGCGGAATTAGAGTTTGTAATGCCTCAGTTATGGGTGGAAAACCAAACAATAGGCTGACTGCAGGATCGGATTACACTCTAACCTGATCGTTCATGGTCTCCTGGCCAGGAACCAAAGAACATTTGCTGGAAGAACAGAACGCAAGTTTGAAAGCCGACAATCAGTGCCGGTAGATATCCCTGTTTTCGCGGCATCTTTTCCAATACAATCCGGTGGATTGGTTCATCAAATACGCCCCCATAATTGGGGGGTAAAACATTTTGAAAGAAAGTATAGTGCCCTTCGATCCTGGACGGATTTGGCCACCTCTTCTTTCTGAAACAATCTCCCTAAAGGATTTAAGAAAGAGGATTTCCTGTGTTTTCATGCTTTTTTTACAGTGGTTCGTTACTTCCAAATTTATTTATCTTTTATGAAAGCTATTTAATACATGGAGTGTAAAATCATGAAGAGGATTGAAATATCACGAAAATCCGAATTAGAGCTTGATCGTTCGGGCGTATTCGATTGGCCGGTTTGGACGTGTGACATCTCGGAATTTTCATGGGAATACGATCGCCGGGAGTCCTGCTATATAATTGAAGGAGAAGTGGAAATCCGGACCGATACCGAAACCGTATATTTGGGGCCCGGTGATTTTGCGGTTTTTCCTGCCGGTTTGCAATGTCGGTGGAAGATAATTCAACCGGTAAAAAAGCATTACAAACTTAGTTAGGCCTTTTCTTCAGTGGGTATATTAGGGGCGCACGTAAGTATTGCCGGTGGAATCCAGAAGGCGCCCGGCAGGGGGACGGAAATTAACGCTGCCGCGATCCAGGTGTTTACCGCCAATCAAAACCAATGGTTCCCGCGTCAACCGACCGTGTCCGAAATATCCGAATTCAAGATCAATATGATCAAAGAGAAACCGGAGATTTGTGTTTCGCATGATTCGTACCTGATTAATCTCGGTTCTCCCGACGGTGAGAAATTAAATCGCTCCCGACAGGCGTTTTTAGCGGAGATCGACCGCTGTGAGGCGTGTGAGATTCCTTACCTCATTTTTCATCCCGGCGCCCACCTGGGCGAAGGTGAATCCGCCTGTCTGCGGCGAATTGCCGATAGTATCGATTATTGTCTGGATCGCCGTCCTGAATCCGGGGTAATTCTCCTCCTCGAAACCACGGCCGGACAGGGCACCAATGTCGGGTACCGGTTCGAACACCTGGCGGAGATTATTGAGCGCACCGGACAATCGGAACGACTGAATGTGTGTGTGGATACCCAACACATTTTTGCCGCCGGGTATGATGTGCGGACAAAATCGGGTTGGGAGGACACACTTGATCGTCTGGACCGGACCGTGGGACTTGACCGGGTAAAGACTTTTCATCTGAATGATTCGAAAAAGGAACTTGGGTCACGAGTCGATCGCCACGAAAACATCGGTAAAGGGTATTTGACGATGGAAACTTTCCGGTTCCTCGTGAATGAAAAACGCTTTCGCGAAATCCCCATGATCCTGGAGACTCCGGTAAAACAGGATTATGGTTATGCCGAAGAATTGGAGTTGCTCAGGTCTCTAAGCGGATAAAAAACGCCGGTTGATCGGTCAGGAGACAGTGGGTGAGAACATCCGCGTAACGGTTGAATTTCATTAGGAAATTTCACCCGGATTAATCCAAATTATTATCATTCAAGAGAGGGGAAGGTATGTTAAAACTGGATTGGAAAATTCGTCTTGGAGCAGGAATTATTTTTATCCTCCTGGCGATAGGGATGTTCATTTATGGCTTTATGTTGAAGAAAGCCGGCGGTGATTATGATCAATACTGGGTACTGGCGCTGTTGTTGATCTGGGGAGGAAGCGATCAGATTCGTAAGGCCCTGTTCAAAGTAAACCGGCGAACGGGAAAAAAACACAGCAAACCTGCGGCAACGGGAGAATAATTCAATCATGTATCCTGTGGCGAAAATTTTGATTATTACGGGTGTGTTATTAATCGTGTTGGGGTTAGCTTTTCACTTTGGAGGTAAGGTATTTCATTTAGGGCGTCTTCCGGGTGATATTGTGATTGAACGCGAAAATTTTCGGTTCTATTTTCCGATCACCACGATGATACTGTTAAGCATTGTCCTCTCTGTTATTGTCACAATAATCAGAAATTTGTTTAAATAGGCTTTATGGCTTTTTCCCGCTTGGGTGTTTTATGGAATTTTTTGGACTTGATCATTCGGAGAGGACTCAAAATAGATTCGTACCATTTTCCTCATGAATGATCATTTCGGAGGCTAATCGTTATGATCCTGCAGTCCGCCGGCTGACCGGTAGAATCATTGGTGGAAATGCCGGAAAACTGGGATATCTATTAGAGTTATTTGTCAGCTTTCAAACTTGCGTTCTGTTCTTCCAGCAAATGTTCTTTGGTTCATGGTCAGGAGACCATGAACGATCAGGTTAGAGTGTAATCAGAATATATGATCCTGCGGTCTGTCAGTGGACGACCCCGAAGTGGGATGAGTTGGGTTTGTCCGTGGAAGCCAAATACCTAGCGGACTGTGGAATCGCGCGGGACAAATCACGCGGGGTTTATCGTTCACCTTATTCCCCGACATTCCGATTGCGAAACACGGCTGGATTAGCGTTCGAATTTTCTTTTACGATTGATTGGCTTCGGCAAAATGTTTATTGAATGAACATTTGGGGTTAAATTTCTTTGTTCATTCTTAAACCAATCGACCTCAGAAGGAGGATAGATAATATGCGCGCTTTCCTGGAATCGATCTCCCCGGCCAATAACGCGCATAAAATCACGAAACCCCTGTTCATCGTTCAGGGGTACAACGATCCCCGTGTGCCGGTAACCGAAGCGGAGCAAATGCGGGACGTGATTCGTGCCAACGGCGGCGTGTGGTATATGGCGGCCCTGGATGAGGGACATGGTTTCCGGAAAAAGTTTAATCGTGATTATTATCTCAATGCGGTCAGTCTGTTTTGGGAGAAATATTTACTTGATTAATCATGTAATGCGGATGAAAACAACGCGAAGATTCCTGCTGACGGTTGTTGTAAGTTTGTTACTGAGCACATCCATTGCCTGTTGGTATGCAATAAAGAAGGAGCAAAACGACATGCCCAAGCCACCTGTGGCGAAGAAAATTCCGAAAGATGTTACGGTTTACGGCGATACGCGGATCGACAATTACTACTGGTTGCGCGAACGCGATAATCCCGAAGTCCTGAACTATCTCGAGGCTGAGAACGCTTACACCGAAACAATGATGAAACATACCGAAGAGTTGCGGGACTCCTTATTCCGGGAAATGAAAGGCAGAATCAAGGAAACGGATTTGTCGGTTCCTGTGAAAATCGATGATTATTACTATTACAGTCGCACGGAGGAGGGGAAGCAATACTCAATCTATTGTCGCAAAAAAGGGAGTCTGGAGGCGGACGAGGAAGTGTTGCTGGATCAGAACGAGTTGGCTGAGGGATACGAATATTTTGAACTCGGAGTAATGGAGGTAAGTCCCGATCATCGTTTGCTGGCTTATGCCGTGGACACGACCGGCGGGGAAGAATACGAACTTCGGATTAAAGATTTAACAACGAACAAGTTGCTGCCCGATATTGTTCACGGTGTATCCTATTCCCTTGATTGGGCCAACGACAACAAGACCATCTTTTACACCACCCTGGATGAAACCAAGCGGCCTTTTAAAGTGTCGCGACACGTTCTTGGGACCCCCACCACCGAAGATCAACTGGTGTACCGGGAAGACGACGATCAATATTTCCTTTCGGTCGGCAAATCCAAGAGCAGGGAATATCTTTTCCTGGAAATGGAAAGCAATATTACAACCGAAGTTCGCTTCCTCCGGGCCAACGATCCGTTTGGTGAATTCAGGATAATACACCCGCGGGAAAAGGGCGTGGAATATTCGGTCGCGCACCGTGGGGACTGGTTTTATATTCTTATCAACGATCGGGCCGTCAATTTCAGGATGATGAAAGCGCCGGTGGCCGATCCGTCCAAATCAAATTGGGTGGAAGTCATCCCGCATCGTGAAACGGTGAAAATCGACCACATGGAAATCTTTCAGGATTTCCTGGTCGTTTTTGAAAAGGAAAACGGCCTGAAGCGGATTCGCGTAACGCGGTTTGATGGAGAAGAGACCCATTATGTCGATTTCCCCGAACCGGTGTATACCATTTCCGTTGGTGATAATCCCGAATTTCGTTCGAAGTTGCTCCGGTTTTCATATTCCTCGTTGATAACTCCGCGTACGGTATACGACTATGATATGGAAACCCGCACCCGGGAACTAAAAAAACAGGATGCGGTTTTGGGTGGGTATGATCCGGCACAGTATGTTTCGGAAAGAATCTGGGCCACTGCTCCGGATGGGAAAAAGGTCCCGATGTCCGTGGCCTATAAAAAGGGACTGGAAAAGAACGGCCGCAATCCTCTTTATTTATATGGTTACGGAGCTTACGGCTTTACGATCGATCCTTATTTTTCTTCGGTGCGCCTGAGCCTGATTGACCGGGGATTTGTATTTGTAATCGCTCATATTCGCGGTGGCGGATATTTGGGCCGGCCCTGGTATGAAGACGGTAAACTGTTGCGTAAGAAAAATACCTTCACCGATTTTATCGCTTGTGCGGAATATTTGATTGATCGGAAATACACGAACCCCGATCGACTGGTTATCAGTGGCGGCAGCGCCGGGGGATTGCTCATGGGGGCCGTCACCAACATGCGACCGGATCTGTTCAAAGCGGTGGTGGCACGGGTGCCTTTCGTGGATGTGATTAATACCATGCTGGATGAATCCATTCCATTGACGGTAACCGAATACGACGAATGGGGAAATCCACATGATAAGATTTATTACGATTATATGCGTTCCTATTCTCCCTACGATAATGTTGAAGCGAAAATGTATCCCAACATGCTGGTCACAGCGGGGCTGAACGATCCACGCGTGCAGTATTGGGAACCGGCAAAGTGGGTCGCTAAATTACGGGCACTGAAAACGGATAATAATATTTTGTTGTTGAAAACAAACATGGGAGCCGGCCATAGCGGCGCGTCGGGACGTTACGATTATTTAAAAGAAGTAGCCTTCCGATACGCCTTTATCCTGGATGTGCTGGACAGGGCGATATGAGAAAATTTACCGGATTATCGTATGTATCATTTTATGGGCGTTATTCACCGAGGGGCGGGTCTGTTTCCTTTCCGGCGGATTGCCTATCGGAGACAACGTCTTTTCCGGTAAAAGGGGAAGAGGTGATGTGAAAAAATCGATTATATCCTTTTAACAACGGAGAATTCATCGTTAGTATCGTTAACCATTACATGATAGAAAAGGTGTTTACATGTCTTTAAAGTCAATAAACCCCGCCAATGGGGAAATAATCCAAACTTACGAGGAAATGTCCGCCGACGAGGTCGCGGACATAATTAACAAAACACAGGAGGCGTATCTTGCGTGGCGCGGGAGCGAATATTCGGAAAGATCGGCGATCATGCTCAGGGCAGCCGGGCTCCTGCGGGAACGGAAGGACGAGTATGGCCGGCTGATGTCGCTGGAGATGGGGAAACCGCTTTCGCAGGCCATTGCCGAAGCCGAAAAATGCGCTTGGGTATGTGAATATTACGCCGAAAATGCGTCCTCCATCCTCGCGCCGAAAATGATTTCCACCGATGCCGCCCGGAGTTACGTTACTTTTCAGCCGATTGGGGTCGTATTGGCGGTAATGCCCTGGAATTTTCCCTTTTGGCAGGTGCTCCGGTTTGCCGCGCCAACGTTGATGGCCGGTAACGGCGCGGTGCTGAAACATGCCTCCAATGTCCAGGGTTGCGCTCTGGCGATTGAACAACTCTTCCGCGATGCAGGTCTTCCGGAAAATCTTTTTCGCACGCTTGTGATCGGTTCCCGGCAAGTCGAACGGGTAATCGAAAATCCAATCATAAAAGCGGTTACGCTTACGGGGAGCACTCCTGCCGGACAGGCGGTAGCGGCAAAAGCCGGGTCTTTGTTAAAGAAAACCGTGTTGGAGTTGGGTGGCAGCGATCCTTACGTTGTTTTGGCGGATGCGGATCTGGAACAGACCGTGCAAGCCTGCGTGGCGGGACGCCTTCTCAATACGGGGCAGAGCTGTATTGCCGCCAAGCGGTTTATTGTCGTGGAATCCATAAAAAATGAATTCGAGCGGCTGGTGCTGGAAAGGATGTCGTCAAAAACAATGGGCAATCCTCTGACGGGCACATTCGATCTGGGGCCAATGGTGAATGTCGCATCACGCAACGAATTACATGAGCAGGTAACGGAAAGTGTTAATAGGGGCGCCCGACTATTGTTAGGGGGTGTTATTCCCGATTCACCGGGGGCGTTTTATCCGCCTACTGTACTGGCCGATGTCGTCCCGGGAATGCCGGCTTTTGATGAAGAATTATTCGGGCCGGTGGCGGCCATTATCGTCGCTGCCGACGAAGAGGAAGCAATTGAATTAGCAAATCGTACGAATTTTGGTCTGGGCGCCGCCGTATTCACGAAAGATACCGAAAAGGGAGAGCAAATTGCCGCTACCAGGTTGGAAGCCGGGTGCTGTTTTGTGAACGATTTTGTCCGTTCGGACCCACGGTTGCCGTTTGGAGGAATCAAAGAATCGGGTTACGGTCGGGAACTCTCCGAATTCGGAATTTATGAATTTGTTAACATCAAAACGGTATATGTCCGATGAAAAACAGACAGGGGAACAGCGCGTGTAAATTAATTCGGGGCGATGGGATGTATCTTATGATCGCCGGACTGAAATGGGGGCTGTTGCTGCTGTTTTTATCGGTGGGATTTGCCCAGCAACAGAATCGACTGTTTTGGGACGGAGGCGATTGGAAACGGATTGAGAAATTAATGGACTACAATCCGGATTTTACATACCGGGTAAAAGCGGCTTATGTGAACGGGGTGCTGGACGGACGTCTGTTTTATTACCTGAAAACATGGGCCGAAAAACCGGAGTTTGCCGACAGTCTGTATGCCGAAACAATCGATTATTTATCTACCAAGGAGTTGGTTCGGGCATTGGATAATTTCTATGCCGATCCATTGAACGTGTATATCCCGGTTCCTTCGGCAATGATTATCGCCAATATGTATGGCGAACGGGTTCCGCTTAAAATAATCGATGCCTATATACAGCAAACGAAATTCTGGATAAACGATTTGATGTATAAGCTGGAACAGGAAGGATATGAAGAATTGTTGAATGAAAAAGTCATGAAACATCGTGCCAAACAGCCGCGGGAATAGTCAATCGAATTTTGCCTTGTAACCCTGATCCCGCAGGGCCTCCCGACCTTGCGGTTAGGACCTGGATATTGGGGGCCTTGGTTACGATTCGGATGTGTGGAAACAAGTTCAACACTTTATTTTTCCGAATTAACGCTCGGTTGTTAAAATGATGTAAGAAGTGGACCCCAAAAACTGGACAGGTGCTTAGTGTAAATTCTGCTTAACCCAGAAGTAAAAAGGAACAGCAGATAATGAGTAAGAAGAGACGAAAC
>JALUTR010000248.1 GCA_027021785.1 Fidelibacterota bacterium
CAACACCAACGGGGTTAATAGATTTTGGAGACCAAAGGCATTCCGGTATTTCCGCGACACTGTCGCGACGGTATCCCGGTTCTCCAATTTTGTTCTCATTGTAACTATTTTTCCAGGGACTGCGCGTCAAGCACGGTAATAGCTGTCATATAGACAATATCCTCAACCGTGCTGGCCGCAAATTGCAACAGGTTTACCGGTCTCGAAAGTCCTACTAAAATCGGACCGATCGCGGTGGCATTGCTCAATTTAAGCAACAATTTGTAGGCGATATTCCCGGAAGTCAGATCGGGAAATATCAGTACGTTCGCTTCGGATTTCAACGTCGAAAACGGAAAATGTTCTTGCAAAAGATCGGTCGAGACGGCAACGTCGGCGTGGAGTTCGCCGTCCACTTCCAGCCGGGGATCGGCCCGCTTGATTAACTCCACGGCTTTTTTAACCTTTGCCGACAGCGGATGTTTTACACTGCCAAAGTTACTGAAACTTAGCAATGCCACCCGTGGTTCAAGGCCGAACCGCTTCGCTTCATCGGCCGCCAGGAGCGCTATTTCCGCCAACACTTCCGAATCCGGATCGATGTTTACGGTAACATCGGCCAAAACTTTAATTTTATTCTTAAAGACCAACAGGTACATTCCGGCCACATGTTTCACGCCCGCCCGTAACGGGATCACCTGCAAAGCCGGTCGAAGCGTATCGGCATAATTTTGGGAAATACCGGACACCATTCCGTCCGCATCACCGTTTTTGATCATCATCGCTCCGAAATAATTCGGATTATCCATAAGATTCCGCGCGCGCCGGCGCGTCACACCTTTGCGTTGACGCAACCGGTATAATTCCATGATATAAGTTTCGCGTTTATTACTGGCGGTGGGGTCCAACAATTCAATTCCTGTCAAATCCACATGCAATTTTTCCGCTTCGGCCTTAATTCTTTCCGGATTTCCCAATAAAATAGGGTAAGCAATTCCCTCGGCCGCGATTTGGCGACCGGCACGAATAATCTGTTCGCATTCTCCTTCGGGGAAGACAATCCGTTTAGGATTGTTATGTGCTTTATGAAAGATTACGCGCATAAGTTCCCGACTCTTTCCCAAACGGGCTTCCAGTTCATCCTTATATTTACCAATATCGATGGTGTGTTCGGCCACGCCGGAATCCATGGCGGCCTGGGCCACCGCCGAGGCTTCCCAGGTAAGCACACGCGGATCAAAGGGCTTGGGAATGATATATTCCGGTCCGAAAGTTAAATGTGCCGCGCCATAGGCTTTGGCCACTTCGTCGGGAACGTCCTCCTTGGCCAGGGCGGCCAGGGCTTTCGTGGCGGCAATTTTCATTTCCGTATTGATTTTTTTCGCGTGCACATCCAGCGCCCCCCGGAAAATAAACGGAAAACCCAGCACATTGTTTACCTGGTTGGGATAATCGGAACGGCCGGTGGCAATGATAACATCCGGTCGGGCCGCTTTTGCTTCCGGGTAACTAATTTCCGGGTCCGGGTTCGCCAGCGCAAAAACAATCGGTTTATCCGCCATGGACCGGACCATTTCCGCGGTAACCAGACCGCCGACCGACAGGCCCAGGAATACGTCCGCTCCGCGCATCGCCTCAGCCAGGGTGCGTGCTTCCGTATCCACCGCAAATTCGGCCTTATAGGGATTCATTCCGGCGGCGCGTCCTTTGTAAATCGGGCCCTTGCTGTCACACATGGTGATGTTTTCCCGGCGGACACCGAAGTTTAAATAATGTCGGGCACAGGAAAGGGCCGACGCCCCCGCGCCGCTGATAACCACCCTGATTTCCTCAAGTTTTTTCCCCA
>JALUTR010000249.1 GCA_027021785.1 Fidelibacterota bacterium
TTCCACACAGCTGCTCCTAATGTTGCATCCACACAAACATATTCCTTATCATTAGACACATCAACCCATTTTGAACCTATACTATAACCTGTACTGCTGTCATTAGATGACGTTGGAGCCGAAGTTGCACTAAGATTAACTTTTAAATTTTCAACATTTCCTAGTCCAATTTGAGATTTAGTCACTGAATGCGGATTAGATGTTGAATTAATATGACTATCTATTTCTGCATGAGTTTTCGTTCCCTTATTTAATAAATTAGTATGGTCTATAGCTGTTTGCAAATAATGAATATTCGTATCATTTATATGACTATCTATTTGAGCATGAGTTTTCGTTCCTTTATTTAATAAATTAGTATGGTCTATAGCTGTTTGTGCATAATGAATACTCGTATCATTAATATGAGAATCAATTTGAGCATGAGAATATGAACCTCTATTTTGTAAATTATCATGATTAACTGTACTTCCAAAAGAAATCCATGAATTTCCATTGTAAAGAACAGACATATTCGCTTTATATGTTCCTCCTTCTACCCATGTTGCATAACCAGAAACTGGTATCGTTTCAGTCCAACTACTTCCATTATAAGTATAAATACAATCTACAGTCCATCCATTGTCTGTTGCTAAAGAAATATACGAATCTCCTGAACTAGGTGATGAAGGTAATCCATTAGTTGGATCATAAAAAGCAAGAACTGGTTCTTTCCAAACAACTGACTGAGCAAACGAATCAACATAAGATTTAGTAACTGCTTCATTATTAGAAACAGGAGCTGAAGATGTAAGAATAACTTTAGAAAATGTAGGTGATGCAGTAGTTCTAAGATCTTGTCCTGAATGTGGACATGTAGTTGTTGTATTAATATGAGTATCAATTTCAGCATGAGTTTTCGTTCCTCTATTTAATATTTGATTATGATCTACAAGTGTTCCAAACTGAGTCCATGATGACCCATTATATATAACAAAAATACTAGAATTATAAGTTCCTCCTTTAACCCAAATAACATCTCCTTCAGATGGAACTATTTCTAACCACGACGAATTATTAAATTCATAAACATAATTTATTATCCAGCCATTTGCGGTAGCTTGAGATATATAACGATCTCCTGATGAAGGATTAAGAGGAGTTCCAGAAGTTGGATCATAAAAAGAAATTACTGATTCTTTCCATGAATAATTTTTTAAAATATCATCCAAATAACTTTTCCTTACCGTATGTGAATCACTATTAGGATCATTACTAATATTTATCTGAGAAAATGTAGGACTATCTGAACTTTTCAGACTTTGGCCACTATGACATACTTCACTTGAAATATGACTATCTATTTCAGCATGTGTTTTCGTTCCTCTATTTAATAAATTAGTATGGTCTATTGCCGTTTGAACATAATGAATACTTGTATCATCAATATGACTATCTATCTG
Source organism: Fidelibacterota bacterium (assembly GCA_027021785.1). GTDB lineage: Bacteria > Fidelibacterota > Marinisomatia > Marinisomatales > JAADGP01 > JAADGP01. The sequence goes on from JALUTR010000249.1 coordinate 1,443, forward strand.
ATCATGAGTTTTAGTTCCCGAGTTCTGAATCAAATTATGATTAATACTTCCTTCAGTAAAATGAATATTTGTATCATCTATATGACTATCTATTTGACTATGAGTTTTTGTTCCCTTATTCAATAAGTTAGTGTGATCTATAGCTGTTTGAGCATAATGAATACTCGTGTCATTTATGTGACTGTCTATTTGAGCATGTGATTTTGTTCCTATTCCACTTAATTGAGAATGATCAGTAATTATGTGAGTCGTTTCTTTCCACACAGCTGCTCCTAATGTTGCATCCACACAAACATATTCCTTATCATTAGACACATCAACCCATTTTGAACCTATACTATAACCTGTACTGCTGTCATTAGATGACGTTGGAGCCGAAGTTG
>JALUTR010000250.1 GCA_027021785.1 Fidelibacterota bacterium
GGGTAATATCTTCACCGGTAATGCCGTCGCCCCGCGTGGAACCATAGGCGAAACGACCTCCCTCGTAAACCAACTCGACACCGATGCCGTCCAGTTTGGGTTCCGCCACGTACTCGACAATTGCGGCGGTGTTTAACCCCCGGCGGACACGTTCGTCAAAGGCCTTCAATTCCTCCTCGTTCATGGCATTTTCCAGCGATAACATGGGAACCCGGTGGGTGATGGTCGCGAATTCCGGTAACGGCGCAGCGCCGACCCGCTGGGTGGGGGAATCCGGGGTAATATATTCCGGGTGGGCCTGTTCCAGCTCCTGGAGTTCCCGCAGGAGGCGATCATATTCCGCATCGGAGATTACCGGATCGTCCAGGACGTAATAGCGGTAATTATGTTCGTTAATCCGCTCGCGCAAGGATTGAATTCGCTGCCGAATGTCCATTACCGGTTTTGAGCTCGCTTCCATTTGTAATAGGCGACCGGATCCACGAAAGTTCTTTCCACGGGCCGGATGGAACCATCTTCGTTTAACGGCGTGGCGAATAAAGCAAAAGGTTTCAGGCGCACAACGAAAAAATAACGGATGGATTTACCGGGCATTTTTACCGGATCGTAGCGAAAGGTATAGCGTCCGCGTACCCCGGGCAGAAGGAATTCCTGGTAACGGGTCATATTATCGGTCCTGATAAACAAGCTGACCGATTCCACGCTGTCGGAAGGAAAGTTAACGAACAGCTCCAGGTTGTAGGGCCTGTTCATGAACATGATTTCTTCCGGCTGATGAATAATGCGGATGGTTTGCATAAACGGCCCCGGGGGCATGAGAGCCGTGGAGTCCGGCCGGGGCGCGATAAGCAGGACCGTCAGCAGAGCGAACATCACCGTGTCAGGCCATATTTCCGGCGTAAATAATTATCCACGAATTGTTCCACCGTAAATCGTGTTTCCGGTTCGGGTCTGAATGTATTATGAACATAGTTTCCGGAGGAATCCACGTGATAGAGTTTCCGGTATTTTTCCTTTTTGCTGACAATATCTTCCAGGGCTTCAATCAGGGCGGTGACATCTTCTTCCGTGCTGTACAGCCCGAAGGAAGCGCGGACCATTCCGGTCTTAAGTCTGAAATCTTCCGGTATTTGATCTTTATTAACGGCCTCTGAAATTTTTCGGATGGTTACATCCTCCAGGATCATTTCCTTAACATAAGGATGAGCGCAGAAACATTCATTGCGTACGGCAATGTTATGGTAGTCGTTCAGGATCGCTGCCACCAGGCCATGGTCGAGATCCCGGATATTGAACGAAACGGATGCCGCGCGCTGACAAACATTGCAGTCGGTTTCGCCGTAAACGACCACGTCATGAACATTTTTAATGCGTTCCAGGGCGTAATTGATAAACCGGGTTTCTTCCTCGAAGATCGTTTCCATCCCGATCCGGTCCAGCACTTCAATGGCGGCGGCCAGTCCGGCGGCGCCGGGGATGTTGGGGGTTCCGGCTTCTTCCCGGTCGGGAAAGGTATCTTTGATAATGTAGTGGTCCACAAAAACGTTGTCCACCATGCCGCCGCCGACCTCCTCCGGTTCAATGGCGCTGAGAATGTCCTTGCGACAGACCACCACTCCGGGGGAACCGGGCACATAGGTTTTATGGCCGGAAAAAACAAAGGCGTCGATATTGCGCAGGGGATTGGCATGTTTGCTGATCCGCACCGGCAGGTGCGCCACGGCCTGGGCGCCGTCCACCAGGATCAGGGCGCCGTAGGTGTGGGCCAGTTCGGCAATATCGTAAACCGGATTGATGATGCCGGTAACGTTGCTCACGTTGGT
>JALUTR010000251.1 GCA_027021785.1 Fidelibacterota bacterium
CAGGAGGATCTTGTTAGGCAGTATCGAAGCCGAAACGCTGACATGGAGAGGAAAACCGAGTGGTTTGAAATCATAGTTGAATGCGGATTGAACGTACCGGTCATAATAGCGCAGCATCTGGACGCTGTTCAGCCTGTCCGCGCCACGGGCGACAATGGTGCCAACAACCACTTCCTGTGTATCGCCAGCTGCAAGTGTGAACGGGCCGGACGAAGAAAGGATAGTACGATCGCTCGGCATTGTAGTCATACCATCCACCCAACCACGCCTGGTAATCGGGTCACCTGAGCACAAGAATTTCGTCGGCTTGTTGGTAGTGGGATCAATGTGGTAGGTACCGTTCCACATTTTACCCAGCAGGTTGTTGTACATTTGTTCGTATCCATCCCCGAGCGGAGCTGACATGTATATTGGATCACATCCAATATAAAAGATGAATGAAGACATGGAAAGATTCCGGTACCCAATCCTGTCGCCGAAATTATATTTAGCCGTTGACCCGAACTGCGGAACGATTGGACCTTGCAGGAAATCGTAGCCCATGGCAGGAGATATTCTATAAACGCCATCGTTCACATTGGAGTTGTAACCGTAACCGAGGTTCAAAAGAGTATCAACGCCGACGAAATCATCGCCGGGATTACCGATATCGATGTCCGACCACTTTGCGAAATACGCGTCGGTCAGATCGTCCGTGCCCTTGTTGATAATCGTGTATTTTACGAAAACGCTGTTGCCAAGCGGCCCGTAGTTGTCATAGCCCCAGACCAGGACTTGTACTTCCAGGCCGACAGGCGAAGTGCCATACAAGTTTTTTGAACGAGAGCTGTCCATATCGTTCATGACGAACCACATTGCCTCGTCTCCAACGACAAACGGATCGTCCGTATTTTTATCGTGGTTGAGCCAGGAATAGAAGTTGGGGTCATAACGGCCGTTATGATTTCGGTCGTTATATGGAGCTCCGTCCTCGACCGGCCATTCCATGAAATCCCTTACCAGTCGGTCTCGTTCATCAGGATCGATGTTGTCGTACATTCTGGAAGAAAGACGCCTGACTTTATAAATCCGGTAGCGGCTGAGCGAGGGGTCGTCAGGCGTTCCGTCGGGCAGGATCTTTCCCGCCTGGAAGCCCTGACGGTACGTCGAGCCCGCGATATGTATTTTACCGTTGATTTTTCCTCCAATAACAAAACCATCCTTAATAACGACATATTTGCCGGAACCCTTTGGCCATTCGAGACCCGCCCCGTCGGTGATGGGATTGAAAGCCATGTCTCCGTTGTTGCCCATCCACATGAGGATGTTATTGATACTGATGAAGTCATAATGATCGTTGATAACCGGTATCGTGAGATGTTTGCACTTGTCTCGCGTGGGGTCATTTGATTGAGCATTCGTCGCACTATAATAAATGAGAAGAACAGCCACGCATGAAAAAACAATGGATTTCATCTGACCAACCTCCGTCTGACGGTGAATAACACGGTTTTTCCAGGACGTTTGTAGTGAAAGCAGTACTGATGTAAGATAAAAGTTTATTCTCAAAATCATATCAATCGTAAAATTGACATAAGCGGAAATGCCTTTGTGCCACATGTCGAGACTCGGATAGTATTATTCGCTGTTTTTAGATGAAACTGTGAAAGTTGGTCCTTACTTTCGGTAATCTTCGTCCTATATCCTGTCGGGAATGATCACCTCTCGAATAACGGCCAGTTTGAGAATTTTTTGGCGTTCCAGGTCCGGCATGTCGATGTGGATGATGTACATCCCGGCTCCTACCGGCAAGCTGCTCTCCGTGCGCAGATCCCATGTTGCC
>JALUTR010000252.1 GCA_027021785.1 Fidelibacterota bacterium
CCGAAATCCGGTGAGGAAGAACTCCAGATGGCGCCCAGGGAAGTGGCCGCCAACATGGCGATCACCGTTTCCGGCACATTGGGCATAAACCCCGCCACCCGGTCGCCCTCTACCACGCCTTCCCGCTTCAAAGCGTAAGCGACCTTCGACACTTCCCCGAAAAGTTCGGCGAAAGTAAGCGCTCTGGGAGGTTGCCCTTCCCCTTTAAGTACCAGCGCCGGTTTTTCATCGCGGAAGCGCAGGAGATTTTCCGCGAAATTCAATCGGGCACCCGTGAACCACCGGGCCCCGGGCATTTTGCTGATGTCGTCGACTACGGAATCGAATCGGCGGGAAGAAATGATACCGCAGAAATCCCAGACACTTTCCCAGAATTCGGGAATGTCCCTGATTGACCAGGCGTACAAATCGTGGTAATTATCCAAAGAAAGGTGATATCGGTCGTTTACATAAAGTCGGAACTTTGTCATTTGTGACCGTTTAATTGCTGTTTCCGAAGGAGCCCACATTTGAACGCTCATGAATAAACCTCCTTTGAATAATCGTGGCGAGATCAATCGTTGTTATTTTATGCAAAATTGCAACGATATGATTTACGATTTACTTTCTAATCAGGTTAAATTTAGCCCACTAAAATTGAGATAGGAAACGGTTGATGAGAATAGCATTTTTAACTTCCGGTGGAATTGCACCTTGTTTGTCGGCCTCGATTGGGGCGTTAATTGAGCGCTACTCCGACTTGGCGCCCGAAGCTGAATTGATCGGGTATCTGCATGGATACCGGGGACTGTTGATGGGAGAAAAATTGGCAATCCCGGACAGTGTCCGTAGTAAGGTTGAGGTCCTATACAGCTTTGGCGGTAGCCCGATCGGAAACAGTCGCGTAAAACTTACCAACATTCAGGACTGTGTTAAGCGCGGGTATATCAAGGAGGGGGAAGATCCCCTGAAGGTCGCGGCCGATCAATTGGCGAAAGACGGGATTGATATTTTGCATACGATCGGGGGTGATGACACGAACGGCATGGCGGCGGAACTGTCCAAGTATTTGGCCGATCACCATTACGATCTGACGGTTGTTGGTTTGCCCAAAACCGTGGATAATGATGTTTACCCCATCAAGCAAACCCTGGGTGCCTGGACGGCAGCCGAACAGGGGGCCATTTTCTTTGAGAATATCGCCAATGAAAATACGACCAGCATGCGTCAATTGCTTGTCCACGAGGTCATGGGACGACATTGTGGCTGGCTTACGGCGGCAACCGCAAGGGATTACCGGGAACGACTGGAACGGAGAGAATTCCTGCCGGAGATATTGATCAGCAAGGACCGGTGGGATGTGGATGCGGTTTACATTCCGGAAATGGAAATGGATTTCCAGTCGGAGATCGACCGACTTAAAGAGCGGATGGATACCAAGGATAGCGTGAATATCTTCCTGAGCGAAGGCGCCGGAATCGAAACCATCGTTGCCGAGATGGAAAGTCGCGGTGAGACCATCCCGCGGGATGCGTTCGGGCATGTGCGACTGGACCTGATCAATCCCGGAGAATGGTTCGCCAAACAATTCGCCGACAAGCTGGAAGCGGAAAAAGTCTTGGTCCAGAAGAGTGGTTATTTTTCCCGTTCGGCGGCCCCCAACGCAAAGGATCTGGAGCTGATTAAACGGTCCGCTTTTCTTGCCGCCGAATGCGCGCTCGAAAAACGAAGCGGCGTGGTGGGAATGGATGAAAATAAACACGATGAATTAACCCTGATCGATTTCCCACGGATTAAAGGTGGAAAGCCATTTGACATTCATCAGACCTGGTTCAATGAACTCCTGGATGACATCGGTCAACCCAAAGGGAAAACGAATTAATAAAAAGATAGTTATAATCAGAATAAGATAGTGACTTCGCATTAGAAAGGAATTCTTTATGACAAAAACACCTCCGAAGCTTAACACCGATCGGATTTTTCCCGATAACATGACCTCGGCTCACGCCCTGGTATTAAAAGCCAAAAATGGTGAAAAAGGCAATACAACCGGGAAACGCTATGCCGTTCCGGCTTTTAACGTCACCAACTTTCAGGGTATCAACGCCGCATTTAAGGCCTTCGAATTGCTGGGATCTTCCGGTCTTTTGGCCTTTTCAAATTCAGCCTTAAAACATTTTGGCGGTGGCGACCCGGTCTTCGGCCTGGAAGTTGCCGTGGATTACATAATAAAGAAGGCAAAACAATCCAGCGTTAAGGTGGCTACCCACCTGGACCACGGTGACTATGTTACCGACAAGGGCCGGAAAGTGGTTCAGGCGGCCGTTCAGTACCTGACCAGCGTTATGGCCGATAATTCAACCGATAAATCCACGGGCTTGTCCATGCCCCTGGAAAAGAACATCGAGTGTACGCGGGAAGTCGTGGACATGGCCCACCCCGTCGGCCTGTCGGTCGAAGGCGAGTTGGGTGTCCTGGCCGGGGTTGAAGACGAAGATACGCAGTCGGAATTTTCGACCTATACGAATCCCGAAGAGTTGGACCAGTTCCTGCGGGAAACGGGAGTCCTGATGCTGGCGCCGACCATCGGAACCAAACACGGGCCGAATAAAGGGAAACCGGGCGATAAAGTAAAACTCAATATCCCCCTGGCTCACAAGTTGCTGAGCATTGCCAACGAAATTAACGATGAGATCGTTTTCGTTGCCCACGGCGCGTCGACCCTTTATCCGAATGTCGTGGAATATGCCGTGTCGCAAATTGAGAAACTGGGCGACCCGTCCGGCGCCAAACAAAAATGGCTCGATTTCGTCGGTACCGATTGGGATCAGATCCAGGGACTTATCGAAGCCGGGTTCTGTAAGATCAATACCGACACCGAAAACCGGCAAACCTACCTGGCATCGCTCCTGGGCGCCATTTGTACCAACAGCGCGAAAATCGATATTCGCTGGTATGAGAATGTTAGTACCGACGCCTTAACCCAGAGTTATATTCAGAAATTGATTATGGCCGGGGACTACGGGGTATGGCATGAACCCGCAATTCAGGTAGATAAGTTCAAATTTGATTTGAGCCGGTCATTGACGGATTTGTTGGAAGAAGCGAAATAAATTCCCGCTAAACTCCTGCTGAAAAAGCCCTTTCAATTAACCTGAAAGGGCTTTTTAAATGCTGGAAAAAGTCAGATCAACTTAAAGTAGGTCCACCCTGAATTTCGGGATGGGAGGGATGTGACGAGCGTCCCAATTCGGTATGCCCCATTATCTGTGGTTTGGGTTCCAATCATAGTGAATTAGCAGAACTCATTCCGGAAATTTCCGCAAAACACATAAAACAAGACACGTTTTCCCGACAATCGCCTGCTTCGTCAGGATTCCGACATGTATCACGTTTTATTATGATCGTTTAAAACGAAAACTTAAGGCCCAGGACATCGAAATATGTCCATTTGTCATTTTTCAATGAGGACTGGCGCATAAGGTAGACAGCCGGTTTAACAAACCCGAATTTCTTGATTTTCACACCCAGGTAAAAACGATTCTTGTTGAGTTCATTTTCTTCCAGGTCATAAAATATTTCATCGGCCAGGTAAGGAACCAATTTCAAGGAGGAAAAACTGTGGCCCGATTTGATGGTAACCATGTCGCGGTTACGGAATTTCTTTTCGTCGGAAGTTATGCGGTACTCCATTCTGGCACGACCGCTGAGGGATAAATTTAACATCTTCAGTTTGCCTACAACCTGACCATAGGGGCGATGTTCCGAAGACCAGGTAGAATATTTTTGGGTAAAGACCTCTCTGAAGTAAAGTCCCGCGGCCATTTTGGAATTAACCTTATAGCCGAACCCGGCATCGCTGTGGCACATAATAAAGATCCCGGGCGTTGTTTTCACTTCGTAAGTCCTGGTGGAGGATGAATGTTAACTGATCATTGATCGGTTTGGATATTTTTTCCACATGCCGGAATTGATTATCGACTTTTTCGCCGGCGAACCCGATTGTCAGGAAAAACAACCATAATAGATGTCGTGCTTTCATTCTGATTCCTTCTTTAAGAGAGATGTTGATGAAACCCCAAGATTGTATTTTGCAATTTCAATGCGCCTCTGAACTATTTTTAAGAGTTAAACCAGACGAAGAATTAAGGTAAATAAACAGCCTGTTTAAAAACATTTTCCATGAAGAACAGGGCGACAAAAGAAATAACCATGGCGATAATGGGGGTCAAAACCCAGCCGGAGGCAATCCGGCCTAACACCTGGTACTGTATTCCCCGGCCTCCGTGCGCAATCCCAATTCCTATTATCGCTCCGATGATAACCTGGGAACTGGAAATGGGTACCAACGGTAACGTGGGGAGATTGTGAACAATGAGCCACTGTTCCAGGGATTCCGACGAAAACAGGAACAGTACCAGGGCGCCGGCCAGGACAACCACCAGGGCGGCCTGGGGGGTCAATTTCAGGACGTCCTCCCCTACCGTCATCATAACTTTTTGGGAATAAGTGAAAATACCGACGGCAATTGAAAGCCCTCCCAAAAAAAATAATTGTTCGGTACCGGATATTGTTATTCCCATGACGGTTACGGCATGAAACGGCGACACGGAAACGAACACCCCCATGACATTGGCAATATTGTTGGCTCCCAGCGAATAAGCTCCAAAAGCGCCGACTGTAATTAGTCCCAACCGTGTATAAGCATCCAGGCGAAACAGGTGAATTTGTAAAAAGCGGGGAAGGGCAAGGAACAGTTTGTAAATCAGGAATGCGAATCCAACCGCCAATAAAGGACCGGATATCCACGAAGAAACGATTTTTGTCAGGGTGGAAATATCGGTGGGAGTACCGGAATAGATATTCCAGCCGATGATACCTCCCACAATTGCCTGGGAAGTGGATACCGGCAATCCGCTGCGTGTCATGATCAGGATCGATACGGCAGCCGCCAGCGCCACGATAAAAGCGCCGGCAAGTTGATCAATGCTACCCAGTTTTCCCAGTGTATTGCTGGTCCCGGCGCCCGAAAAAGTAGCGCCCATTATGACAAATAAACTGGCGATAATGGCGGCAGTGCGAAATTTCACCATCCGCGTACCGACGGCCGTGCCGAAAATATTGGAAGCGTCATTAGCGCCGAGCGACCAACCGAGGAAAAGACCGCTGGTTAGGAAGAGGAAAAACATTGCTTATATGGAACGTTTGATGGTGTATATGGTAAGACGATCGGCCACATCTTCGGCCTTATCGGCCACGGAGTCAATATGCCGGATAAAAAAACGCAGATGTGATTTGGCGCTTAAATCCAGGGTTTCGGTACGGAAAATTTTTCGTTTAAGCGCCTCGGCAACCTTGTCGGCTTCTTTTTCGTAATAATAAACCTTGTGGAGATAATCCCGCACGGCCATGGGATTGCGCAGGAAATGACGAATGGCTTTCACCACCTCATCCATGGCATTAACCGAATGCTCGGTTAAGTGGATGAAATCTTTGTGCAGTCCCTTGGGAACGACCGGCGTCTCAATCGAGAAATCGAGTATGGTCTCCTTTACCTGGTTGGTTACGTTATCGGTTGTTTCCAGTAACGCCAGCACATCGCCCCGGGATTCGGGAATCAAGGTTTCGGTATATAATTGCGACTCGATTCCCCGGCGCAGAACGTCCGCCCGGTTTTCCAGATCGTTGATTTTCTTTAAGTGATCGTTAAATTTTGCCTGGTCATTATCAAAATAATTTTTAATGGCTTCCAGAAACGCCAAACCGGTTTCACTGGTAACATCCAGGAATTCATCCATTTTGCGTTCGAGCATTTTGGTTTTTTTGAATAACATCGGTATCTCTCTTTACACGGCCGGTAATTTAACCAACAACCGTATCGATTGAAAAAACAGTATTGATGGCATAGAAATTTTTCAGGGACGAATGACGTGATCCGTGATGTGCGGGGAAAATGTTCGGTATGGAATTTGCCGTGTTCTTTCGTGTCATCTTGCCCAGGTGGAATAGGGGTTTTTACTTAAGTTTGCATTATGATACTTCGGGTCGGTACTGACTTCCGTCCCGATCCAGTCCGGTAACGTGATCTTTTGGGATTCACTGGTCAGTTCCACTTCCGCCAGGATCAACCCCTTGTTGAGACCTTTAAATTCGTCTACCTCCCAAAGGATATTCCCGATCATGATTTTATGTCTGGTCTTTTCGATCAGTGTGGTCTTGCAAAAATTCTTTAATAAAATATCCGCATCCGTTACCGGGATTTCATATTCGAATTCCACACGGGTGTAATTTCCCTTGAAAGCTTTAATGGTTAAAAATCCCTTGTCGTCCATGATCCGGATGCGCACTACCATCTCCGGTCGGTTGACTATATAGCCCTGTACACAATCGAAAGACACGGCCGGCAATGCCCGCCAGTTGTCGTTTTTGACAAGGAATTTCCGTTCAATCTCTAATTTCATGAGTGGTGAATCCGAACAGCAATAATAACAGGGCCGAACTTAATAAACCGGGGTAAAACGGTTCGATATTCAAGGGATAGTTCCGCCCGAAATTACCACACACGAACCATGTCCCGGCAACGATAACGGGTAAAAGAAGGAGGAGCAGCGCTTGTGTTTCGGACAGGGTGTGGTTTGTGAATGTTAGCAGAAAAGGAATCAATAGTCCGGGCACGATGAGTGATCCAATGACATACCAGAGCCCCACCACGGAGGGCAAACTGTAAGCCAGGAAAATCGCGATGATGGCCATAACGGCCAGGCCCTGTTGCATTAACCGGGTGGAATCCTGAGAAAGAGATTGGTCGGAATCTTTCCGGATTTTCCACATAATATCCCGGCCGAAAGTGACGGCGCTGATCAAGCCTAACGAATCAATGGTGGACATAATGGTAGCCAGGATTCCGGTAAGGAAAAGACCGTACACAAAAGGTGGGAGCAGGAGTTGTCCGAGGATCGGATACGCAAATAACGCGTTTCCGTCGGGTATGAGGACCCGGGCATAGAGACCCGAAGCAAGGGTGAGCATATCAAATACGAACCAGAATAAAATCGAAATGAGTATTCCCCGCCGGGCAGTTTGCGGTGACCTGGCAGCGGCACAGCGTTGATAAAAACCGGGATCGATGAAAGTCCATAAAGCGATAAAAAACCATACCAGAATATATTGAACCGAGTGACCGCCGGTGATTGATCGATGTTGCGCCGGTAATTGTTCAATAATTACCCAGGGTGAACCGGCCTGGTTCCAGGCAAATCCCACCAGGACGATGAACCCCCCGAACATGAGTGTAAATTGTAAAACATCGGTTCTGACAACCGCGCCGAATCCGCCGAACCAGATGTAAACCAGGCTGATTGCCGTGGAAAGGATTAAAGCCCAGATAAAGGGAAGGCCTAAAACAAACTGGATCAGGACACCGATACTTAAAATGTAGGGGGCGGGACTGGCCAGGATCAGGATAAAAACGGCGCTGATCAAGCCCGGTTTTTTGCCGTAGTGTGTTTGGAAATGATCGGGAATGGATACCGACCGGGTTTCCCTGATTTTGGGCGCTAACCAAACGGCAAACAGGACAGCGAAAATATAGTACGGAAGTCCGAAGATAAACCAGGTCTGGATGCCGAAATTGAAGGTGTTCTCGCCTACCCCGAGGATTCCCCCGTACCAGGTGGCAACGAGGGTGGCCACGAATGCGGGCAGGCTTAATCGTCGTCCGGCAAGGATGTATTCTTCCGATGAATCGCGTGTTTTTCGGCTCCGGTAGAAACCGATGACAATAAGCGCAATCAGGTAAAGGAGTAAAACCGTCCAGTCTAAAAAATGCATGGGCGTGCCGCTTACTGGTGAGATCGGAAAACCCACAGTTTACCGGAGGAGACGATCGTAAACCGGTCTCCCAAACTGACATTGCTGACACCCTGGCTGGCGCTTGTAAGGGGGCTGTCTTGCAACGCGTATTTCAAACCGGAGGTGGTAATGGATGTCGGCGTTGCCGGCAAAAGCGAAACGGTTTGCCCCGCGAAAGAGCGGAAGGATCGTTTGCCGCGCATACAGACGATGGTTGCGCGGTCGGTAACGAATTCCAGCGCTAATTGATCGTGATAACGCGCCAGAAGAAACAGATTCACGAAACTGTGGTCTTCACGATCTCCGAATATCCCCAACGCCGTAAGCGCCGATACCTTGTGATCGATACACCATCTGAGCGCTTTCTCGAAATCAGTTAAGGATTGATCGGGGGCGGGGACCCAAACCACGGAAGAATCGTAATTTTTTTTCACAACGGAATCCATATCCCCAATAATGATGTGCGGTTGACGGCCCCATTTTACCAACTTATCGGCGCTGCCGTCCGTGCAAATAAGCGTTCCGGCGTTGGTCAAAATATTGAGGGGGACCGGATGA
>JALUTR010000253.1 GCA_027021785.1 Fidelibacterota bacterium
AGGGTTAAAGAGTGGAATTTTGCCGTAGGAAAAACCGGTTTTACTGTTTGAGCCTGTGGAATTGTTAATTCCACAGGGGAGTTTAAAACCGGCCCGGAGGCAAAATACCGCTCCCCTAATTTTTCCACAGCGACTGCTTCTTTTGGTACTTTTCTTACGCTAAGAAAAGTACGAATCAAGTCAATTTCAATTGTAAGACAGTTTTTGAATAGGCACCTCACGTCGAAGTGAGAAATGTTAGTTATTAATTTTACTATCCCTTATGTGTTCCGTCGCAAAAAGGGAGATTCTTTGATTGGCCGCAGCTACAAATGGCGACTGTCCTGGCAACGTCAATTTCCACCTTAAAGGGCAAAACTTCCGTCCCCTGATGGGAGCCGTCACAGTACGGTAAATTTTTCGATTTACCGCACTTACAGTAATATTTGGTCCCGGCCGTTTCGTTGATAATGAAAGGTGTTTTTGCTTTAGTCATTGTTTCGTCTCTTTCTTTTGGATGTTATGCTTAATTTTTAGATCAATCGACCCGACCAAGGCCGGAAAAAAATCAAAGGTAAGGCTATTCCTGCCTCACGATTGTACCATCATCATTTCTAATCTGTCCTTTTATTTGATATTTTCTTCAGGGAAGATTAGAATCCATACGGCCAATATGTCAAGTATGCACTATTTGGTAATATACTACCCAAAAGGATACTATGGAAAAAGACAGCACAAAGACTAAAAAAACAAGCTGCCCGGTGGAGATCACTTTAGGGGTTATCGGGGGGCAATGGAAGGTTCTGATCCTACGGGAATTGTTCAAAGGTGTAAAACGTTTCGGCGAGTTGCACCGCAGCATTCGTGGAATTACACAAAAAATGCTTACCCAGCAGCTCAGGAATATGGAAAAAGATGGCATTGTCCACCGAAAAGTTTATCCGCAAGTGCCGCCTAAGGTGGAATATTCCCTTACCCCCCTCGGCAGGAGCCTTGAACCTATTCTGGAGTCCATGCGCGATTGGGGTATTAAGCATTCAAAGGAAGGAAAGGGCAACCGGTAAAATCAGGATAACCTCTTAAAGGTTAAAGAACGCTTAATAGCGGGAAACCATATCGCTGTCGATGAACTTCCGGCAGGGTTTCCCCTTAACGAGACACAACTGAGGTACGTGGACAGTTTGGAAAGGGGGAAACCGGTAGTTGATTGGAACGGTATTCGGGAAGAACTCGGCAAACTTGAATACCCGCTCTACTTCCTGGATTTTGAAACCGACGGACCGGCAATCCCCCGGTTTCATGGAATGCACCCCTACGAACAATTTCCGTTTCAATTCAGTTGTCATATTCTGAGTCGGGACGGAAATCTTGAGCACAGGGAATATTTGCATGAATCAGACAATGATCCCAGGAAACCTCTCCTTAAATCCTTGATTAAGGCGTTGGGGAATGAAGGTTCCGTCATTGCTTATAACGCCGGATTTGAAAAAGGGGTGCTAAACAAGCTGGCACAATGGTTTCCGGAGTATTCGGAGCAATTACAATCAATCGCCGACCGCTTGTGGGATCAACTGGTTATTTTCCGGAGTTACTACACCGACTACCGGTTTAAGGGTTCAAACAGCCTCAAGAATGTCCTGCCCGTGATTGTGCCCTCTATGAGTTATGAGAACCTGGACGTGAGGGATGGAACTGAGGCCCAGGTTGCCTGGAATGAAATGATTCGCTTGCCGGAAGGGGCGGAAAAGAATAGATTGATAAATGAACTAAAGGAATATTGTAGTCAGGATACGCTGGCAATGGTGGAGATACATAAAAAATTA
>JALUTR010000254.1 GCA_027021785.1 Fidelibacterota bacterium
TTCAACACCTGCCGGTGATTTTCTGTATGGATCGGTCCGGTATCGCCGGCGAAGACGGGCCGACCCACCACGGGGCGCTGGATATTGCTTATTTGCGGTGTATCCAGGATATCATTGTTGCCGCCCCCAAAAACGGAAACGAATTCCGGCATTTACTTTATACGGCCCTTAATCAGACCGATTTGCCGTTTGCGATTCGCTATCCCAAGGCCGACGCGGTGGAGTTCGATGAGAACGGACAGGCGGAATTGTTGCCGATCGGCAGTTGGGAAATCGTGAGACCGGGTTCCGATATCGCGCTTTTGGCAATCGGGCCGCTGGTCTATACCGCTTTGGAAGCGGCCGAACAACTGGCTCCCATGGGGGTTGACTGCGAGGTGGTTAATTGCCGCTTCATTAAGCCGATGGATATACGCTATTTAAAAGCAATGGAGAAACGGTTCACCAAAATCATAACGATTGAAGAGGGGGTGGTTACCGGTGGATTTGGTGACGGAATAGCTGCCTGGTTGGTCGCGCGGGGATTCTCCGGCCGGTTGGTCCGTTTGGGATTCCCCGATGAATTCCTGCCTCATGGAAGCCGGGAAATCCTTTTGAGGGACACAAACCTGGATAAACCCGGAATTATGAAACAAGTCAGGCAGCTTATGGTGGAACCCGAACCAGTGAAAGGATAGATCTTTTATGAATTCGATCGTGCTGGCCTTGATCGGTTTCGGGATTTTTTTCCTGGGATACCATTTTTATTCACGGTTTATTGATCGAAAAATTTACTGCCCCGACGAGTTTCAGGGCCCTACGCCGGCTCACGAATTCCAGGATGGAATCGATTATGTGCCGACTCAAAAACCGATTCTTTTCGGACATCATTTTACTTCCATTGCCGGCGCCGCTCCGATTATAGGCCCCTGTGTGGCGGCGTATTGGGGATGGCTACCGGCTTTTTTATGGGTGGTGTTGGGCGCGGTTTTAATAGGCGCCGTTCATGATTATGGCGCCTTGATCGTCAGTGTTCGTGAAAAGGGGAAAAGTATCGCGGATATAACCAATAAAACCATCAACGGGCGGACACGGATCATGTTTCAACTGTTTGTGCTGATGCTCATTTGGCTGGTTCTGGCGGTATTTGCAATGGCGATCGCCGATTTATTCGTTTCCGTCCCCACTTCCGTGTTGCCCATCAATGTTCAAATCGTGGTTGCGGTTATTATCGGGGTCCTGATTTATAAACGGGGAGTGAAACCGTTGTTTCCGTCCCTGATTGCCCTGGCCGTTTTGTACCTTTTCGTGTGGCTTGGATCGTATTTTCCCCTGCGTCTGGAATCGCTGGGGATGACCAAGACAACCGCCACAAACACCTGGATAATACTTCTGTTCGTCTATTCGTCGATTGCCAGTTTGCTGCCCGTTTGGTTGCTGTTGCAACCGCGCGATTACATAAACAGTCATCAATTGCTGGTCGGCCTGGGATTGCTGTACCTGGGCCTGTTCGTGGCGCAACCGATTATTGAAGCGCCGATGCTCCGGACCTCGTTCGGGGCGGGGGCGCCATCGATATTTCCGCTGTTATTTGTTACGATCGCGTGCGGCGCGATAAGCGGGTTTCATGGTCTGGTTTCTTCCGGAACAACATCCAAACAGTTGAACAAAATCGGTGATGCGCGTTTCATCGGTTACGGCGGTATGTTGGGTGAGGGCACCCTGGCCTTGGCCGCGACCCTGACGGCTGTAGCCGGTATAGCTCTGGTAAGTGCGTGTGATTTGCCGGCGGTGGGACATGTGGATAAATTATCCTGGTCCGTGTATTACGATACATGGGCCAACGCCAGCGCGAACAAGGCCACAGCGTTTGTTTTGGGCGGCGGCGCGCTGATCGAGCAAATCGGGGTTCCGGTCCGGATTGCCCGGACCCTGATTGCGGTGTTGGTTATTGCCTTTGCCGCCACAACGCTCGATACGGCAACCCGTATTCAGCGTTTCATAATATCGGAATTAGGGCAGGCGATTAAAGTAAAAATACTGACCAATCGTTATATCGCCACCCTGTTGGCGGTTGTGCCTTCCGTTTTCCTGGCCTTTTCCAGCGCCACCGATCCAACTTCCGGACAGGTGAAACAGGCCGGATGGATCCTGTGGCCTATTTTCGGGGCCAGCAATCAAATGCTGGCGGCATTGACACTAATGATTTTAACCATTTATTTCTGGCGCCGTAAGAAGAAGATCATGCCCCTCATGATACCCATGCTTTTTATCATGTTGGTTACCCTTTCGGCGTTAGGCTTGAATCTGGCGTCTTTTTATGCAACCAATCCGCTTTTATTTGTCCTTGGAATCATATTGCTGGTTTTGATATTGTGGATGATATCCGAAGGATTGATGGCTGTTTACCGGATAAAACAGCCTCAACCAGGAGAGGAAGGAACACAATGAGTAAACAACTGGAATTGTTCAAAGAAAAAGAAGCTCAATGGAAGCAGGAAGTTGCCTCCAAACCGGTTCGCGATTACGACTTCCGCACCGTCAGTTGTGAAGAAGTAGACCTGTTGTATTATCCGCCTCAGGGAGAAAATGATTATCTGGAGAGATTGGGGTTCCCGGGTCAATATCCTTACACCCGTGGCATTCATGCCAATATGTATCGCGGCAAATTGTGGACCATGCGCCAATTTGCCGGGTTCGGCACTCCCGAAGAGACAAACCGACGCTATCATTTCCTGTTGAAACAAGGACAAACCGGCCTCTCCGTAGCCTACGATATGCCTACCTTGATGGGGTATGATCCCGATCATCCTGTTTCCCTCGGCGAAGTCGGAAAATGTGGTGTCAGCGTTGCCTCTCTGAAAGACATGGAAATTTTGTTTGACGGTATCGATCTTGGTGAAATATCCGTGTCCCAAACCATTAACGGTCCGGCCGTCGTTTTGCTGGCTTTTTACATCGCCGTGGCGGAGAAACAGGGCGTTCCCCTGGAGAAATTACAGGGAACATTGCAAAATGATATTCTAAAGGAATTCATTGCCCAAAAGGAGTGGATATTTCCGCCGGAACCGTCGATGCGGATCATTACCGATATGATGGCCTACTGTATGGACCACATGCCGAAATTCAACACGATTTCGATCAGCGGCTACCACATCAGGGAAGCGGGGTCGACGGCCGTTCAGGAGTTGGCGTTTACTCTGGCTGACGGTTTTACGTATGTGGAACATGGCATAAAGGCCGGATTGGACGTGGATTCGTTTGCGCCACGGTTGTCATTTTTCTTTAATTCCCATCTCGATTTTTTCGAGGAAATTGCTAAGTTCAGGGCCGCCCGGAGAATATGGGCGCGTCGTATGAAAGAAAAATACAATGCCAAGGACCCACGCTCCTGGAAACTCCGCTTCCACACCCAAACGGCCGGGTGTTCACTTACGGCGCAACAACCGGAAAACAATATTTCCCGGACGGCTTTTCAGGCCCTGGCCGCCGTACTGGGAGGGACCCAATCCCTGCATACCAATTCCATGGATGAAACCCTGGCCCTGCCTTCGGAAAAAGCAGCCGAAATCGCCCTGCGCACACAACAGTTAATTGCGTACGAAACGGGAGTTGCCAATATTATCGATCCGCTGGGCGGATCCTGGTTTATAGAATCACTAACCAATCGAATGGAGTCCGAAGCGGCGGAGTATTTTCGGCAAATTGATGATATGGGCGGAGTTATTCCGGCCATTGAAGCAGGCTTTTTTCAACATGAGATTGCCAAAGCGGCGGCGCAATATCAACAATTAATCGATGAAAAACGGAGAATTGTCGTGGGCGTTAACGCCTTTACCAAGGCGGATGAGAAAATAGACATTCCCCTGTTGGAGATCGGACGCGAAGTCGAAGAACAACAACGGCAACTAATACGGCAAATACGGCAGGAACGGGATGAACGAAAAACACAGGATGCACTGGCGGCAATCAAAAAAGCGTGTGCTACACGTAAAAACCTGATGCCCCCGATAATTGAAGCGGCAAAATCGTATGCCACTCTGGGTGAAATTGTCACGGTCATGAAAACAGAATTCGGAGAGTGGCAGGAAACAACGGTAATATAGTGGGTGTTAAAAGTAGAATAATTGAAGAGTTTGTCATAATAATAAACCTTACCCTAAACCGGATTTGAATAAGGAAGGATATGGAAAATGGCCTCCAAGAATAAGTTTCTATTTGCCATTATCGGCGTTGCGGCTGTGGTCGTTTTTTGGATATACTGGGTTTCCGTAAATTCGTCGGCGGATAACCCGACGTTGGTTCGGTACTTGTCTATCGGGGAATTAAAAGATCAAAATCACACTTCCCGGGTGAAATTAGGTGGCGTTGTGCAAGCGGGATCAATAGCAATTTCCGACTCGAATTTACTGGATGTAACCTTTATGCTGGAACAAGGCGGGGAAACCCTGCCCGTTCGTTACTATGGCACCAGGCCGGATTTATTCAAAGATGGTGTGGAAGTCATATTGGAAGGCAGATATAAGGACGGAATTTTCATTGCGGATCAACTTCAAACCAAGTGTGCTTCACGCTACGAAGGAGATCTCCGGGAGGAAACCAAGACCCAATCAGGTGAATTGTAATGCCTGTTGTTGGCAGCGTTGCTTTGAATCTGGGATTGGGATTTTCCATCCTGACCATTCTTATTTTGGTCTTTTATCTCCATACCAAAGATTATCGACTGTATCTGACGGGGCAACGTTCGGCGCTGGGTGTTTCCGTACTTGCCATAATCGCAACCCTGGTTCTGATCAATGAACTCCTGCGCGGCAATTTCGATGTGGATTATGTAGCCCATTATACCAGCCTGGAAACGCCTTTGTTATTCAAATTTTCCGCCCTGTGGGCGGGACAGTCCGGTTCGCTGTTGTTTTGGTTAAGCATCCTTTCGGTTTACTCCCTGATCGTAATTTTCCTGTACCGGAACCGGCATCGGAAATTAATGCCCTGGATATTGATCGTATTAACGTCGGTGCAATTATTTTTCTACACACTGATAAATTTTATTACCAATCCCTTTGAACCGACAAGCGCTGATTTTGTCGTGGCCAACGGAAACGGGCTGAACCCGTTGTTGCAAAATGTGACTATGGCGCTTCACCCGCCCACGCTTTATTTGGGTTTTGTCGGATTTTCAATTCCCTTTGCTTTTGCCATTGCGGCTCTCATTACCAAAGAAACCAATCCCTTGTGGATTCGATCCATCCGTCGCTGGTCATTGGTAACCTGGTTGTTTTTAAGCATCGGAATTATTTTAGGTGGTTGGTGGGCTTACCAGGAACTTGGCTGGGGTGGCTACTGGGCCTGGGATCCGGTTGAGAATGCATCCTTTATGCCCTGGTTAACGGCAACCGCTTTCATTCACTCAATCATGATTCAGGAAAAGAAGAACATGTTGCGCGTGTGGAATATGGTTTTGATTATCCTTACTTTTGGGCTATCGGTATTTGGCACTTTTCTGACGCGCAGCGGCGTTTTGTCTTCCGTGCATTCATTCGCGGAATCGCCGTTAGGTCCGATGTTTATCTATTTCGTAATCCTGATTCTTGTGGTTTCCACGGCCTTAATTATCCGGCGCTTGCCGCTGTTAAAAAGCCGGAAAAGACTGGAGTCGTTTACGTCGCGGGAGAGCGGTTTTCTATTCAATAATGTTGTCTTCATCGTGATTTGTTTTGCTGTTTTTTGGGGAACGATTTTTCCGATTATTTCGGAAGCCGTTCGCGGTACGAAAATTACGGTGGGACCGCCTTTTTTTAACCAGGTGACCGTTCCCATAGGTTTGTTTTTACTGTTTCTGACCGGGGTTGGTCCGTTATTGGCCTGGCGGCGAACTTCCAAACAAGGTTTTATTAAAAATTTCACCATCCCCACTATCGCCGCTTTGATCGGTCTGATTGTCTTTCTCTACCTGGGGTTTACGGGCTACGTCCTGGTTGCCCAGACTTTGATCGTATTTGTTATCGTGGCCATTCTGCTGGAATTCTACCGCGGAATTAACGCCCGTCGCCGGCGGTTCGGTGAAAACCCGGCGCAAGCGTTATTGCGGATGATTCGGAAAAATCGCAGCCGCTACGGCGGCTACATCGTGCATCTGGGAATCGTATTTATGTTCGTCGGGTTTGTGGGGGGCGCTTTTAATCAGGAAAAAGAGTTCAGCCTGAAACCCGGTGAATCCGAACAACTGGGTGAATACAATTTTCAACTGAAAAACCTGCGGGAGGAAGAGCGCTTGAATCACTATGCCTGGATTGCCGATTTGCGCGCTACGGATACCCATAATAAGTTTATAACCATCCTGCATCCCGAAAAACGGGTATATTTTTTTCGCAGCCCCGATCCCGACCGTCGGCAAGCGCACAGTGAACTTGATATTTACAAGGGAATCATCAAGGATATTTATTCGGTATTTACCGGGATCGAGGTCGATAAAAACACGGCCTATTTTAAAATAATGATTAATCCGCTGGTCTGGTGGGTGTGGTTAGGGGGGTATGTCTTGGTCTTCGGGGCCTTAATTTCGCTCTGGCCGGCCAGGAGGATGATATGATGGACTTAATGGATCTGCTCCTTATTTTCCTGATATTTGTCGGGTCCGTGGGATTTGTCGTTCAACCGCTTTTCGGGCGCTCCGTGAGCATTCCGGCCGAAAGCGATGAATTGGAACTGTTGAAGCTTAAAAAACGGATCATCTATCGCCAGATAAAAGAGTTGGAAATGGATTACGAAATCGGTAATCTGAACCAGGATGATTACTTGTTGACACGGAACGAATTGAAGCGGGAAGTGGCAAAAGTGATCAAAAAAATAAAATCTTATTCCCGGAAGAAATGATGGGATTTCAAACCATCCGTTCTTTGTAAAAACACCTTTGAACACGGCAGGAAATTCAGCCCCCCGAACCGGAGACAATCATGTTTCGGATTGACCGTTTTATCGCGTATCGGCAATACATGGTCCGGGTTTTACTCGAAATAACAGAAACCACGTAAGACACGTATCCGTTCATCACGCCAGGCATCTGAAATGTCAGACTCATTATTAAAGGTCAGCAAGCTAAGAAAATCTTTTTATCACCGTCCGATATTGAGAGAAATCTCTTTCACTATTCAGGAGGGGGAAATTGTCGGTTTATTGGGAAAAAACGGAGTCGGCAAATCCACCTTGTTGCGAATAATCGCCGGTCTGAGTTCTTCCGACGGCGGCAATATCAGTGTATTGGGTAACCGTGTTGAAAGCGGGAACATTGCAGGTCGGAGAGATACGCTGTATCTCGGCCATGCGGTCGGGTTGTACCCGCCGTTATCCGCCGTGGAAAACCTGGTCCTGGCCTCGACGTTGTACGGTCTTCCGATTTCGGAAAAACAAATCAGGTCCACGTTACATGAAGTCGGGCTCACAACACAGCAGGATGATGCAATCAAAGTATATTCACAAGGGATGCTGCAACGGTTAAAACTGGCGCTGGCGTTCCTGATCCCCTGGTCGTTGTTATTATTTGATGAACCGTTTTCGGGGTTGGATATTCAGGGTCGGCATTTGGCCGAAACGGTGATAAAAAAGTGGAAGCGGGAAAGGAAAACTCTTTTACTGGTGATTCACGATCTGGAGTGGGCGTTGAATTATTGTACGCGGATTATCCTGTTGGCCAAGGGAGATATCGTGTTCGACGGGGGAGTCGAAGCGAATGAGAATATGCCCATCAGAAATATGTATGCCGGGATAATGACCTAACCATGTTTTGGACTCTTCTGAAAAAGGAATTGCGGATCGAACTGCGTTCGAAGGAAATCAGCGTGTCCATGCTGGCCTTCGGACTGACGGTGATTTTGACCTTCGCATTTGCTTTTAATGTTTCGCCCGTTATTTTTAAGACCTTTGCCCCGGGATTGTTTTGGATAATGATTCTCTTCATAGCGGTCCTGGGATTACACCGCATGTATGCGTACGAAAAGGATTTTGATGCCTTTGGCCTGATGGTATCGGCCCCGGTGGACCGGGGGTTGATATTCCTTGCAAAATGGGTAAGCGGTGTCGTTTTTCTGTTTATTACCGAACTGTTAATTATCCCCCCCTTTTTGCTGTTCCTGCAATTAAACCTGGTATTCGATGTCTACCAGGGAGCGCTGCTGCTCTTATTGGGGAATTTGGGTATCATGGTAATCGGCAGTTTAATTTCGGGTTTAGCCATGCGGGCGAAAATGAGTGAGGTATTATTGCCCATTCTTCTTTTTCCTCTGGTCTCCCCGATTATCATTGCCGCCACCAAGGCGACCGTCGGATTGGTTAACCGGGAACCCTTTTGGCAATGGCAAATATGGGTTCTTATTATGGGAACTTTC
>JALUTR010000255.1 GCA_027021785.1 Fidelibacterota bacterium
CTTCTGCGATTGCACCAGTTTAACAAAGTGGAACTGGTAAAGTTTGTAACCCCGGAGGAATCGTACGATGAATTGGAATCCCTGACGAATCAGGCGGAGGCGGTTTTGCAATCGCTGGGGTTGCATTACCGGGTGGTCGCCCTCTGTAGCGGTGATTTGAGTTTCGCCGCGGCCAAATGTTACGACCTGGAAGTCTGGGCACCTGGTGAAAAACAATGGCTGGAGGTGTCTTCCTGCAGCAATTTCGAGTCTTTTCAGGCCCGGCGCGGCAACCTTCGCTATCGCCGGCAGGCGGATCGCAAGGTCGATTACCTCCACACGCTAAACGGCTCCGGTGTGGCGACACCGCGCCTCATGGTGGCCCTGTTGGAAACCTACCAGACCGACGAAGGAAAAGTTTGCGTCCCGAAAGTGTTGCAGCCCTACCTTAAGACGGATTTGTTGTCGTAAATGCGTCGGGTCTGGTTAATTATAAACCTCGGATTCTGGACGGTATTATTGGGGTCGTTAGGGATCGTATTATCCCTGTTTGAGCGGCGCGGCAGAATTATCGGATATATAGCCCGGATATGGTCAAAAATAATTTTATGGGCGGCGGGGGTTCCCTATACCGTAAAGGGCCTGGAACGCCTGGATTCCCGGGGGAATTATCTTTTCGTGAGCAACCACGAATCGGCCTTCGACATTCCGTTGGCTTACGCGGCCCTGCCGTATCAATTGGTTCCGATCGCGAAGAAAGAGCTGAGAAAAATTCCGGTTTTTGGTTGGGCGATGCGGGCGGGAAAACATATCTTTATCGACCGCAGCAATCACGAACGGGCCCTGGCTTCCCTGAAAGAAGCCCGGGAGAGTTTGCGGCGGAATCCGCGTTCGGTGCTGCTCTTCCCCGAGGGTACCCGTTCCCTGGACGGGAAAGTCCACCGCTTTAAAAAAGGGGGATTGTTGTTGGGGATCGAGACCAACCTGCCCGCGGTACCGATCGCCTGCTGCGGCACGTCCGAGGTGATTACCAAGGGTTCCTGGGCGATGACGCCGCGTCCCATCGAGCTGCGGATCGGTGAGCCGATGGAAACCGGTGATTTGACATATAAAGACCGCAATTGGTTTGCGGAACAATTGCGGGAAGAGGTGATCGCCCTGAAGTCGGCCTGGCGGAAAGAACAGGAAGAACAACAATAATGTATCCTCAACTCCGGGAAAACGGCGCCTGTTTTTTACGTGAATCACGTTTGGGATACGAAATCGAACTGGTAAACCAATGGTTGGCGGTGAAACCGGGGACCGTTTTTTATGACCGGCAGGGGGCGACGATTACCGTGCTTCATCCCGGGAGACGCAACGTTCACGAAGGTCCCGATATTGACGATGCCGTTATTATTTACCGGGAACAGATTCTTCGCGGCCCGGTGGAGTGCCATTTACGGTCCCGGAACTGGTTCGATCATAAACATCATGCCAATCCCGTTTACAATCGTGTCATTCTCCATGTCGTACGGGAAATCTCAGCGCCGGACATCCATCCCACCTTACCCACCGTAACCTTGCCTCGTAAACGCGAGCGATTGTCCGGCGGGTGTGACCTTTCCGCCCTTCACGACCGGGAGTCCGTCCGTGACCGAATTCGGATTTTGGCCTCCCAACGATGGCAACACCTGAACAGGCGCTTTTTACGACGGCTGGATCGGAAGCAACCGGTTCAAAAAATTCTTTTGGTAAACGCTTTCCGCGTGTTGGGAGCGGGCGGGAATCAGGACAATTTCGAAAAGCTGGCAGAAAACCTTGACGGGATTCGCCTGACGTCGCTAAGCCCGGATGACCGGGTTCGGTATCTCCGTGTCTTAAGCGAACGATTGGGCTTCCGCTGGAAGAAGGTCGGGGTCCGCCCGGCCAATCAACCCCTGAGGCGATTTTCCCTGGCGGCGCGGATTGCCGTTTTTATAGAGCGGGCCGAAATGGAAACTCCGGTGTCACCCGAAACTTTCCATGGCTGTTTCGACCTCCATTTCCGAAAACATTCCGGTGCCGGAATCAGGGTCGAACTTTTGGGAAATGTATTCTATCCTTTTATGTCCGCCGGGGCGCTGAAAATCCGGGAATATGAACTTTACGACCGTTGGAGGTCTTTGTGGTACAGCCTGAAGTTGCCGTACAGTTATCAAAAATATGTTCGTCGGTTCGGTTCCGTTTTTTTGCCGGCCGACCTGCGGCGGTTTTGGATTTTGCAGGGATTAATTCACCTGGATCGCTATTATTGTATTCACCGCTTATGCCGGGTATGCCCGGCAAAGGGGGGATATGTCGCTGGTAACTAAATCCCAGGCCGTTGACTTCGTGAGGACCTGGCAGGCCGCCGGTGAAATCGTCGTGTTCACCAATGGCTGTTTCGATTTGCTGCATCGCGGGCATGTGGATTTATTAACCGCCGCCCGTTCTTTCGGGGATCATCTGGTGGTGGGATTGAACAGCGATGAATCGGTGACGAGGCTTAAGGGCGTCGGTCGACCCGTTCAATCGGAGGAGGACCGGGGAATCATTCTGAGCGCCCTGGCGGCCGTGGATTTGGTCGTGATATTTCCCGAGGAAACCCCCCGGGAACTTGTCCGGGTTCTGCGCCCGGATGTTTTGGTGAAAGGGGGCGATTACCAACCGGAAAATATTGTGGGCGCGCGGGAGGTGCATTCCTGGGGCGGAAGGGTCGAGATCGTTCCTTTCCGGGAAGGAGCCAGTACCTCGGAATTAATACGAAAAATACAATCGCTCGACGGGCGCGGAAAACATTGAAACAGGCATTGCAACAATAATTGTTCGACAACCCTTATAATTTTGGAGGCTAAAAACCTTGACTGTCCCTTGGAACACACCTAACTTCGCCAGCTTTTATCGCTATAAATACTCTATGCATCGACTACTTACAGCAATAATTATCATTTCACTGGCGGCGAATTATCTTCGTTCCCAATCCCTGTCGGAAGAGGTTCACAACCGTACGGTTTCCCTTGATAAGGAGGTAAAAACCGTTCTTCCCGAAGGGAACACAGCCCCGGCTTACGTCAACGGCAACGGTTTCGATGAATCCGGCAATCGACTGCCCCAGTTGCTGAGGGACGTGAAAGTATATCTTTCCGACGCGATCATCGCCGATGTTCATCAGGATACCCTGGAAGTGATCTACAATCTTGATCGGATTTTTGAACTCCTGGCCGAGGCCGATCAGTTGGGGGAAATGACCCTTGAGGACCAGGAGGAATTCGACCGTTTTGAGACTTCCCTGATTGATGTTTATACCCACCGGTTAACAACCTTGAAAACCACCGACGTCCCCTTTACGGCCGAGCAGTTGCGACGCGAAGTGACCGAATATATTGAGCCCCTGGAAGTGGAAATGGGCAATTCCAAGTTTACGGTTATTGACGACCGCGACGGGCATATCCCTCTGGTTCGTAATGAGAAGGTTGATCAATTCATTAAATTCTTTCAGACCAAGGGGCGCAAACAATTTAATATTTGGCTTTCCCGGTATGCCGTTTACGGCGACATGATCCGGTCGATTTTACGCGACCACGGTTTGCCGGAGGAATTGGTTTTTCTGTCCGTAATCGAATCGGGATTGAACCCGAAGGCATATTCCCGGGCCAACGCCGTCGGATTGTGGCAATTCATTTACACCACCGGGAAAAAATACGGGTTGAACCGCACGTGGTATTTGGATGAACGCCGGGATCCGGTAAAATCCACCAACGCGGCTTGCTATTATTTGAAGGATCTGTATCAGGAATTTGATCACTGGTATTTGGTGCTGGCGGCCTACAATGCCGGTTCCGGACGAGTTGCGCGGGCCACGCGGCTCCACCAGACTTCCGATTTCTGGCAGTTGCATTCGCTGCCCAGGGAGACGCGTAATTTTGTCCCTTATTTTTTAGCCGTTGCCATCATTGGTCAGAATCCCGAAGAATTCGGGTTTAAAATGCCGAAAACGACCCCCTTTTCCTATGCCGAGGTGGAATTGGAGAAGAGCGCCGATCTGAACATCCTGGCGCAGGCGGCCGGGATTTCCCTGAAGACGTTGCAACGATACAATCCCGAATTGCGACAATCGGCCACGCCGGCGGATGGACCCTACAAATTGAAACTTCCCCCCGATAAAAAAGACATTTTCCTGGCCAATTTCAACGCCCTCCCCGAAAATCAGCGTTTCGCTCCCCAATACATTGTCCATCGCGTAAGACGCGGGGAAAGTTTGTGGTCAATCGCCAAAAAATATAATATATCGATCCATGATCTGGCATCGGTAAACAAGATTCGAAACCGACACAAGATTCGCGTCGGACAAAAATTAACGGTTCCCGTTCGTGGAACCGGTTCCCGGACCCTATACGCCCGAGCTCAGGAGCCCGCGGGTCACGTGAAGGTCGTATATACGGTGAAAAAGGGTGATACCCTGGGACATATTGCCCAAGGTTACCGAACACGGGCCAGTAAAATTCGTCGCTGGAACGGATTGAAATACGGGGAATACATTTATCCCGGGCAGAAATTGGTTGTATGGGTGAAGGAAGGTTGACAGCGCCTGCCGATCCCCGGACGGTTAATCGTTGGGTGTGGATTAGTTTGGGTGTTATTTTGCTGTTGTATCTGTTGGTTCGTTTATTTTCCATCGGGGGGAGCGGTGACGGTCTTGGGTTGGGCCCGAAAGTGGGGATTGTAAAATTGGAGGGGCCGATTTTCACTTCGGAACGGGTGGTGGAGGAATTGTCCGAACTGGCCGGGCGGGAGGATGTGAAGGCTATTGTTTTGCGTATCAACAGCCCCGGGGGAGCGGTCGCTCCGTCCCAGGAGATCTATGAAAAGATAAAATCATTACGGGGAGAAAAACCGGTGGTTGCTTCCATCGGCAGTATGGCCGCCTCGGGAGGCTATTACGCCGCCCTGGGCAGCAAACTCATCGTTGCCAATCCGGGCTCCATCACCGGTAGCATAGGTGTCATTCTGGATTATCCGGTGGCTACCGGTTTGTTGGATAAAATCGGGTTGCGTTTTGAAACGGTCAAAAGCGGAAACTTAAAGGACGCCGGTTCTCCCACCCGCGAAGTCACCGAAGCCGACCGCAAATATTTTCAGACGATCATTCGGGATCTGCACGCGCAATTTATGGAAGCGGTGGCCGTAAACCGGAATCTGGCGCTGGAGGAGGTGAAACAGCTTGCCGACGGACGCGTGTTTACCGGTACCCGGTCGTACCGGCTGGGTTTGATCGACACGTTGGGAACCTTTGAAGATGCTTTGAAAATCGCCGGCGAATTAGGGGGGATAGAAGGAAAACCCGCAACCGTGAAGATTCGCAAAAAACGGCCCGCCTTGTTAGAATATCTCCTGGGAGATATGGAACAAACAGCCAGTTCCTGGTTCAATTCCGGACCGGCCTATCGCTGGCGTTGGGAGTAACCGATGACAAAACAAGATATCGTTGACATCGTATCCGCTGCAACGGGGTTAACGAAAGTCGAAACCGAAGCAGTCATGAATGGGGTTATGGCTACCATTATTGATTCCCTGGCGCGTAATGAGCGCGTTGAACTCCGTGGTTTCGGAACCTTCGGAGTCAAACACCGGAAGCCAAAGAAGGCACGTAATCCCGGAACGGGTGAAGCTATTTATTTACCGGAACGGTATGTGCCGACGTTTAAGCCGTCGAAACATATGCGTTCCCGGGTAAATGACGCCCTGTTAAAATAAATTCAGTTGGCCGAAAGAGAAGAGCGGTTGTCCTGGGAAACCAATACTGCCTTAGGCCTATTAAACCAACCTTTTGATTTGGAAAGAAGGAAATATGCCCTGCGGAAAAAAACGTAAAAAGAGGAAGATGAACACGCATAAGCGTAAAAAACGCCTGCGTGCCAATCGACATAAGAAAAAGAATCGTTAGCAACGAGTCGTTTCGTGCGACGTTTGCTTTGGATTCGGTTCCTGGTTATCCCCCTTTTCATAGGGGTGCTCTGTGGCTGGGGATATGAAGGACATCGCCGAATCAATCGGGTGGCCGGCACCTTGGTACCCGGTCAATTCGGCGAATTTATTCTGGCTTATCAGGACACGCTGGTCAACCATGCTCCGGATCCCGATAGATGGCGAAAAACCGATCCGGAGGAGGGTTACCGGCACTATATTGATATGGATTATTATGGGTCGTATCCCTTTGACCGGGTTACACATAACCTGGAAGAGTTGCGGCGGGAATACGGCAAAAAGAAGGTGCTTGAATGGGGCATCGCCCCCTGGACGATCGAAGGCTATTGTCAGAGGATCACCGAACGGTTAAAAAAACAGGAGTGGCACGAGGCGCTCCTGGATATGGCGGTGCTGGGCCATTACATGGCCGATATTCACATGCCGCTGCACGTGGTGGCGAATTACAACGGTCAGTTGACCGGCAATACGGGCATCCATTTCCGGTGGGAGACACAAATGGTTAACCGGTATGTAACCAGGATCGATCCCGTCGGCACGGTCAAACCGGTGGAAGACCCGCTGGAAGCGGCCTTTAGCGTTGTAGAGGAATCGTATGCCCTGCACACGCGTCTGTTGCGGGCCGATTCCCTGGCGCGTCGTCCGTTGTCTCCGGAACAACGCAAGCAACTGGAAGATTATAAAGAGCATCCGTTCGATTCCCAATATTTGGCGGTTCTGTATTCCGAAACGCAGGACGTTGTGGAGGATCGCCTGGGAAAAGCGGCTGTCATGATCGCTTCTCTTTGGTACACCTGTTGGTTAAACGCCGGGTCTCCGAAATGTCCCCTGCCGTAAAGAACAGCATCCCCCTCTTCAGCGTCAGTGAAATTACCGGGCGGATAAAAGGCTTGCTGGAAGAGGCGTTCCCGGAAGTGAGGGTCTCCGGTGAAATTTCCAATTTTACGCACCATGGTTCCGGTCACATGTATTTCACGCTTAAGGATAACCGGGCCGAAATACGAGCCGTGATGTTTCGTGGGAATAACCAGTATTTACGTTTTACCCCCGAAAACGGCATGCAGGTATTGGCCGACGGCCGCGTGTCGGTGTATGAGCAACGGGGGCAGTACCAGCTTATTGTTCAGCGCATGGTGCCGGCCGGTATCGGCGCTCTGTATCTGGCCTTCGAAGCCCTGAAAAAAAAGTTGGCCGCGGAAGGGTTATTCGATCAGCGCCGGAAAAAACCGTTGCCGCCCTACCCGACGCGCGTAGGTGTAATCACGTCCCCGACGGGGGCGGCTGTTCGGGATATCCTGCAAATATTGGGACGGCGGGCGCCCCACGTGGAAGTGATATTGAGACCGGCCCTCGTCCAGGGCGACGGGGCGGCCGATGATCTGGTTATGGCTTTGGAGGATTTCGCCGCCTATGGCGATGTGGATGTGCTTATCATCGGCCGGGGAGGCGGATCGTTGGAGGACTTATGGCCCTTTAACGAAGAGAAAGTGGCGCGTGCGATTCATGCCTGTCCCCTTCCGGTAATTGCCGCCGTGGGACACGAGACCGATGTTTCCATCGCCGACATGGTGGCCGATTTGCGGGCTCCGACTCCTTCGGCGGCGGCGGAACTGGTAGCCCCGGCGCGCAGCGATCTGGTGGCGAAACTGGACCAACAGGTTCTGACGATGACCCGCATTCTCCGGCACCGGTTGGAACAAATCTGGCAGGATTTGGATCACCTGACCAGCCGCTATGCCTTTCAACAACCGGAAAAACGCCTTAAAAGGCATCTGGAATATGTGGATCAATTGCATCACCAGTTGATTCAGTCCTTTGGATATTTCGTTAAAATACGGACTTCCCATTTATCGGGGTTATGGAAGAAATTGGAAGCCCTCAATCCCCGGGATATCTTGGCCCGGGGATATTCCATCGCATATACCCTCCCCGAGCGTCGTGTAATCCGGTCCGCCAAGGCGATTGAGATCGGCGCGGCGTTTGAATTGCAAACCGCCGATGGGCGGTTGCGGGCGAACAAGATCGACGATGTTTAGTCTGCCTTAGCGGTTCGGGAACTCACCGCAGAGGCGCCGAGAACGCAGAGGGGGCTTTTAGGTTTTTTTAGTTTCTTGAACCGGATAATGCTTCAGTCCTTTAATCCCAAATAATGCAATAGGAACAACGAATTAAACGGAACTATCGAAATAATAAGGATTTATCCCGGGTAAGAAAATTTTAGTTCAATGATTCGTCCTAACTCTTAATATTTTTTCGTTTAATTCCCCGATTTATCGGGGTTGTTAATGCATAATCTGGGTTAATAAACCTTTGTGACCTTTGAGTCTTCG
>JALUTR010000256.1 GCA_027021785.1 Fidelibacterota bacterium
GCCGATAAAGCACTCCGGGCGGCCGTCGCCGTCCAAATCATTTCCCTCCGTGTGAAAGAACGCGTTGATGTAACGTGTCGTGTCAGAGAAACTGATGGCATACCCCGTGTCCCCCTTTACATGCTCGACAAAGTACACTTCGCCAATACGATTCACCGTGGCGAACTCTTGGCGGCCATCCATATCAAAATCGCCTACTGCCCAATATCCTCTGAAACCCGGATTATGCGGGTATGTAATTTCATATACTTTTCTAAGTTTACGTAACGCAGAGTCGTACTTCACGACCCTGGTACCCAAGAATCCATCCCCGAACTGGTGTACCAGAATTTCCGGGTACCCGTCGCCGTCCAGGTCCTTTACTCTCGGCACCATGGCGCTGCCGGATTTCCCGTACCAGTAGTATTTCCTGGATGTCGGAAGACTGTTCTTTTCACGTTGTTCAAACGTTATTATCGAACCAGTACTATCAGCGATGATTTCTAAAAGACCATTACGATCAGTATCTGTTACATTACTGGGATAAAAGCCTGAAGGAAAGGAAAAAATACTGATAAAATTATTTTCACCTGGAATTCTTTTGTATATGCGCGGTCCAGGTGGCGAGAAGGGCCCGGATAATTCGCATAAACTGTCATCCGATGTAAAACTCCCTATGGGTGGATCGGACGGGCCTCCCAAAATCATAGAAGTGTATTCGATGAACATTGAAGAATACCCACTTGTATCGACGTCTCGCAAATCAATTGAAATCACCTTTTTCGGTTTCAATCCGCCTCTGGTCCTTGCATTGCCCACTTTACGAAACCAGGTTCGTCCGTCGATGTCCGTGAATTCGAACCATCCGTCTCCCTGGTAAACATAGCTTACCGTCGATGTAGAGCGTCGCACATGATCCTTGACCCACTGGATAGCGAACTGTTCCTCGTCCAGCACGGAAAGCGAAACCGCCGCCAGGAGAAAAGCCAGTATTTTCAGTGTTCGCATGTCGTCAGCTCCGATTTAGTGTTTAGATCAGAATGTTAAGGCACGGATATAAGTAGATTAACGCCGGTCGGCCAGGAAAAACTTGTCGGAACCGGAGTCTGGGCATATATTGTTGAAACAACACAGTATAGCAGGATGAACCACGTTGATACCTTCATAATATGAGCCTCCTGTTTCTTCGTTAATCAGTGAACAATAATAACTTTTTTTGTGATAAAAGTGTTTTTCCCCTTTACGACTATCATATATATTCCGGGAGCAATTTTTTCTAATAAAAGTTTTGTGTGGAAAGTAGTTGAAGCGTTTAGTGATTTTGTCATATTCCATTTGATGTTCCCGTCAATGGATACAAGGTAAAAATGATACACATCTGACGTTAATACGGTAGATTGTATTGTCAATTCAGAGTTTGCGGGATTCGGGTACGTTTTCAGGCTTACTGTTTTATACTTGTAAACGGGAACGGAGGAAGGTGATTTTTTATTCATCTTGAGTATGGTCGTCATCCCAGTTTGATTCATGATGTATGATAAGATTATTTCCTTAACACCATCCTTGTCTACATCAAATAAACGGTGCGAAATCTCTCTGCCATATCTTTTGTACCATATGACTTCGTAAGTATCGTCACCGGTGGGTTCGAGGATTACCAGAACGTTTAAGCTCGTCAGGACAATTTCATCCTTTCCGTTGCCGGTCACGTCGCCCGTCCAGATCCAGGGCCAGGTGAAACTCCCTACCGGGAAGAGCTCTATCCACAGGCTGACCTCGAACA
>JALUTR010000257.1 GCA_027021785.1 Fidelibacterota bacterium
CGGAACACCTGAAAATTTATCGCACGAAAAAACTTTTGAATCACCGGAAAATCCATGTCGGGGATATTCGGGCTGAAATCGGGTAAATATGATGGTGTTTAAAAAGCCATTGGCCTTGGCGCTGCTGCTGGTTTCGTTTTGCCTGGGGCAGGGGCAGGTTTACCGGTTCATGACATACAATTTATTGAATTACGAGCACCCCGTCACCCGGGACACGTATTTTCAGACCGTGATTAAGGAAACCGCTCCTGATGTGCTGGTCTGCGAAGAGGTAAAAGGAACCGCCGGATACAATAACTTTTTGGATAATGTTTTGAATGAAGTAAACCCCGGTGAATGGGCCGGGGCGCAATTTACCGATCAAACCGCCGACCAGGACATAGCCCTCTATTACAAACCCGCCCACTTTAATTTTGTAAGTACCAAGACAATCTCCGCCCCGCAATACTACGGATTAAGGAGTGTGGTGGAGTTTGTTCTGGAACAGGTGTCGACCGGTGTTCGGATTCGTGTTTATGGTGTCCATTTAAAAGCCGGGAGAGATACGGATAATGCCGATATACGCCGGAAGGAAACAACAATTTTACGGAATTATCTTAACGATTTGGCTCCCGGAAGCCATTTTATCGTCTGCGGGGATTTCAACATTTACAGCAATACAAATAATGCCGAACCGGCTTTTAATATCCTGACCCAGCCCGGCAGTGATCCCGACGGCCAATTGTTCGATCCGGTTGACCGGATCGGGCAGTGGCACAATAATAGCGCTTTCGCGGATGTCCACACCCAATCGACCCGAACAGCCGATCTTGGGGACGGCGGTTCAACCGGTGGGTTGGACGACCGCTTCGACTGGATCTTCGCTTCCGGCGCGGTGATGGAGGAAACTTACGATATGACCTACATTACCGATACCTATTGGGCCTTTGGTAACGACGGTAACCATTTCAACAAGGCAGTGAATTACGGAACCAATTCCTTGGTTTCCGCAACGGTTGCCAACGCCCTGGCAACGGCCTCGGATCACCTGCCGGTGATCGCCGATTTTCGATTTCCCGTCGGCGGGTCCTCACCATATAAAATCGTAGTTTCCGAAATAATGCCCAATCCCGCTAAAGTATCGGACACCTACGGTGAATGGCTTGAAATATACAATAACGACACGATCACGATTGATCTTAGCGGTTGGATTCTGAAGGACGCGGGAAATGATTATCACCGGATAAATGCTGAAAACGGAACGGTAATTATCGAGCCCGGTAAGTACCTGGTTATGGGTCGGAACGCTGAACCCTCACTGAACGGCGGATATTATGCCGACTATGAATATTCCAACCTGTCATTTTCCAATTTTAATGACCAGTTGATCCTTTTGGATGCCGGTCAAAAACTGGTTGATGAAGTTTACTATACCAACGCTTTCCCTTACAGCAGCGGCGTGTCCATGTACCTACCCGATATGAATCTGGATAACAACCTGGTCGGGAACTGGAAGGCTTCCACCACTCCTTACGGAAAAGGGGATAAGGGAACGCCGGGAAGGGCCTGGGATGATACGTTGGCGGTTGAAATTACCGGTTCGGAGCTTCCGATCGGGTTTTCGCTGCACCAGAATTATCCCAATCCCTTTAATCCGGTAACCACCATCCGGTATGACCTTCCGGAAAAAACACGGGTTCGAATAGTGGTCTTTGATCTTCTGGGCCGGCGGGTAAGAGACCTGGTTGATGCCGGAGAGGAACCGGGATTCCATACCGTAAGATGGGATGGAAAAAACAATGACGGGCAACCGGTCGGCGCCGGAGTGTATCTTTACCGGATCAAAGCCGATCAATTTACCGCCGTGCGCAAAATGGTCCTTCTGAAATAGCCCCCGGCGCCGGGATCGCTTCGCGGGAAAATACCGCTGCTCAATCAAAAACAGTCAGGTCACCGGGGAAAAAGGGGTTTGTGTTTGAACACGGTCAGGACTTGAATGGGGAATGTATAGGGAATGGTTGGAAATGTCGTTTTTTGCCGGGTTTATAGTTTCTTTTTTTCACAATCATTGACATATCGTTGATTATTTCGTTAACTTGTTTGCCCCTATTCTGTGAAATGAGTGGGGGGATCGATTTTGTACAAATTTGTACAAATTGTTCGTGGCTCAATCTGTAATGACGAAATCATATACTACTTTTGGCCAGATATTTTTAACAATCGGAATTGGTTTTTCTGTCCTGTCAGCTCAATTTGTCGATGATGTGTTCGATCGTTATACTTCCGTGGGCCAACTGGGTTTAACCGTTACCAACTTCGGCCTCCTTGGGAACGGTTGGAATAAAATAAACGGTAAAATTCTTCCCTCCTGCCAGTACAAACAACACACTGAAATTCTCCGCGAACAGGTAGAGCATTTTTCTTATGCCGGGTTATGGATCGGTGGAATCGTCAATGGTGAGCGGCGGGTTTCCACGGCAATTGTGGATGGCGTGTTCGAGTCCGGGCAGGAAGGATTTGAGTTTTTTGCCACGTCGGGAATCGAAACCCGTTCTTCCATTTCTTCCACGGCCCTGGATTCCATGGCGCAGTATTATTCTCCCTATGCCGTTTCCCACCAGGATTTAGTGACCGATTTTAAGGATTACGGGGTTACCCCTTACGACGATAACGGTATTACTAATCATTTTCCTTTAGGCATCGATGTTCACCTGGAATCCTATGCCTGGAATTTTTCTTTTGCCGATGCCTTTGTTATCCTGAATTATACCATCACCAATGTTTCCGCAAACACCATTGAGGATCTTTACGCCGGGATTTGGACTGACGCGTCGGTGGGAAACATGAATTATACCGATTATTACACTCCCGGAGGAGGCTGGACATGGTACGATAATCTGGATGGGTTTGATCAATCGCGGGACGCTTCCGGTTTTACGCGTGATATTGCTTACCAATATGATTACGATGGCGATGACGGTTGGGCCGAATCCTATATCGGGATTTCCCTTTTGGGTGGTTCCGTTCCGCGTCCTTATGTTAAGTCCTATTATAATCAATGGGTATGGACCAATTCCAATAATACCGATTATCCGGCTTTCAGTATGCCGTTAATCGATTTTGAACGGTATGAAAAATTGAGTTCCAGCGTCCAGCCCGGTATTGGTCCCGAATATACCAGCGAAGGATATCCCAATTCTCCCAATAGTTGGCTCTTTTTGCTGTCCGCCGGTCCCCTGGGGAGTCAACCGTCAACCACCGATTCCTCGCATTGGGTTTTGCCTCCCGGCGAGTCCTGTAACGTGGTTTTTGCCGTTGTCACCGCCCGTTGGAACGGTACGATTGATGATTCGCCGGAACGCAGGGCGAATTTGCATGTGAACGTGGATTGGGCTCAGAGAGCGTACGACGGCGAAGATAAAAACCGCAATAATATCTTGGAAGAGGAAGAGGATTTA
Organism: Fidelibacterota bacterium; assembly: GCA_027021785.1. GTDB lineage: Bacteria > Fidelibacterota > Marinisomatia > Marinisomatales > JAADGP01 > JAADGP01. The sequence continues at coordinate 3,438 of JALUTR010000257.1, forward strand.
AACAAGAATGGGGTGATTGATCGTTACATTCTTCCCGAGCCGCCCCCGGTGCCGAATATGACCGTTGAGGTAGGTGACCGGGAGGTAACAATCTACTGGCAAAACAATGCCGAAAATTTTATTGATCCCATCAGCCGACAAAAGGATTTTGAAGGCTATCGTGTTTACGGCGCCAGAAAAACCGTGGGTGACAATAATCCGGAGTTTACCCTGCTTGGAGAATTTGATAAAAAGGATCCTGCTTATCCGCATATCGGCTATAATACCGGTTTTGATTTAATCCGGATTAAGAACGAATTCGGAGAGCCCGACAGTGTTGAAATTAATGGTCGGTATTACCAGTATCGGTTTGTCAATACCGGCGTGAAAAACGGCTGGCTGAATTATTACGCTGTTACGGCTTATGACCGGGGAGACCCCGACGCGAATTTGGAAAGCCTGGAAAGTTCGGTCTATGCCAACCGCAAATATGTGTATCCCGGCGTAAAACCCGCCTCCGGCGACTGGCAGGGAGAAGTCCGCGTGTATCCCAACCCCTACCGGGGCCAGGCCAAGTGGGACGGTTACGGCAGCCGGAAGCGGATGATCTGGTTCCAGAATTTGCCGCCGAAAGCGGAAATCCGCATCTTTACGCTGGCCGGTGACCTTGTGGATGTCCTGTATCATGATGAAGGATATTCCGGCGGCGATATCCAAAATATCGATGAAAACAAAACACCCGTTTTCAGTGGGGGTGAACACGCCTGGGATCTCATTACGCGCCACGATCAGGCGGCCGCGACCGGCCTTTATTTGTTTACGGTGGAGAATCAGGACCCGAACAGCGGTTCTTATAAGCAAATTAAGGAAGGGAAATTTCTTATTATTAAGTAACTGTAAAAAGGAGAGGTAATCATGAAAAGAATAGTGCTAACATTGATCCTGTTAACAACCGGGCTGCTTGCACAAACTGCAACGACGATCTACGACATTCAATCCGGCGCGATTGCAGAAGATACGGAGGTGCAGGTAAAGGGCATTGTGACAGCAGGATCGGGAGAAACACCCGATGGGAGCGCGGCAATTTATGTGCAGGACGGAACAGGCGCTTACAGCGGAATAAACGTGTACGCCTCCGGATATTCGGTTTCACGTGGTGATAGTGTGAACCTGACCGGAACGTATGCTGAATATTACGGAAAATCCCAAATCAAGGACATTACAGCTTTAACGATAATCAATTCCGGGAATTCACTTCCTGCTGCGGAAGTCTTAACCCTGGATCAGTCCGATTGGGAATTGTGGGAAGGGGTCTTGATTCAGGTTCAAAGCGTTTCCGTCCTTAACCCGGATGAAGGGTATGGCGAATGGAGTGTGACCGACGGCACCGATACCTTGTACATTAATAATGCCGGGAATTATACCTATGTACCGGCGGCCGGTGATCAGTTTGTTTCCATAACCGGTCCCCTGAATTATTCATATGGCAATTACAAACTTATTCCGCGCGACGACCACGATATTGTGGTGATAGGTCCCCCCCGGATAAGCAATCTTTCCATTTCACCGTCTTCCCCGGTGGAAAGCGAAGACGTTACCGTTTCGGCGACGATACTGGATGACGGAACCTTTAGCGCCGCGATTGTGTACGATGCCGGAAGCGGAGAAGTGAATGTTACCATGTCCAACACCTCCGGCGACAATTACGCGGGCATAATCCCGGGACAGGCAGCCGGAACTTCGGTAACGTATTTTGTTACTGCCACGGATAACGAAAACAATGTTGGTTATTCCGATACATTATCCTATGTCGTTCTTTCCGCCGGTGGTGTGATTACGCCCATCGCCGATATTCAGGACACCTCCGGAACGGCTTTTGCCGCGGACACATCTTCCCTCTATGGTCAGGAAGTAACCATAAGCGGAATTGTAACGGCGGAATTCTGGGGGAGCAGTTCCAATCGCTACCTGTTTGTACAGGATGCGGAAGGCCCCTGGAACGGAATATTGGTATTTGAATATGGGGGTTGGGATAATTTCGCGTTTCAGTCCGCGGAAGGAGTGGTCAATTCGGTAGCCGAAGGAGACAGTGTTACCCTCACCGGTACGGTTGACGAATATAAAGGAATGACCGAAATCACCGATGTGAGTGAATTCATTATCCACGGACCAGCAGTCAATATGATTTCTCCTGCAGCCGTAACACCGGGACAGATTATGACCGGGGGCACGGATGCGGAAGCGTATGAAGGATGTTTGGTAGGGGTAAGTAATGTCACCGTAGACAATCCCGATCTTGGCTATGGCGAATGGTCCGTGACCGACGGAACCAACTCCGTCCGCGTGGATGATAAATGGGATTACTACTATTGGCCGGCACAGGATCAGGCATTAGCTGAAGTGGTTGGATGTCTGGATTATAGTTACGGCAACACCAAAATCCAACCCCGTTTGGCGCGTGATGTTGTGGAATCGGGAGCGGTTCGGATCCAACGTATTCAACAGGTGCTTTACAGCGATCTGCTGAAGGCCGGGATCGATGAAGAATCGGATATGTCTTACATGCTGGGTGATACGGTTACCATTGTGGGAATTGTGACTATGCCGACCGGATTGAGTTTTGCCGGCGCCGGTGTTAAATTCATCTACGAAGATGAAAATGGGGGTCCCTGGAGCGCCATCCTGTCTTATGATCCGGATAGCACGGCCTTCCCGGTATTGTTCGAAGGCGACAAAATCAGCGCCACCGGTGTTGTTTCCGAATATTCAACCGGTCCGTCAAATATGACTGAACTTTTTATTACCCAACCAATTGAGTTAATCGATTTCGGTTTGGCGACACCTGCCGTTCCCGATGTTTTAACCGGTGACCTGCGCTGGCCGACGGAAGCGGAGCAGTGGGGTACGGTAATGGTTCGTGTGAATGATGCCATCGTAAAGGAAAACGACCTTCCTTATGGCGAGTGGTCAATCGATGATGGTTCGGGGAAGGTAAATGTGGATGATGATTCGGACAGCCTCAGCGCCTGGCAGGAAGTAAACGGACGGCCTCCGGTTGGTACGTTCATCAGCTCGATTAAAGGCTGGGTATATCACCACTTCGGTTCCTACGCCGATTCCACGACATACAAGCTGGAACCCTTGTACCCCGAGGATATCGTTTTCGGCGCCGGTCCGCCCAATATCCAGAATGTTTCCCGGGATCCTTGTGTCCCTGCACCGGATGAGGCAGTAACCGTAACCTGCGAAATTACGGATAATTCCACCGTAGCATCGGCCGAGGTTATGTATTCCACCGACGGCGTCAATTACCAATCCGTCGCCATGTCCAGTTCCGATGGCTTGACCTGGTCCGGTACCATTCCGGCCACAAACAGCGACGGCGCCAGGGTCGATTATTATATTCTGGCCACCGATGACGGAGCTGATCAGGACCAACCCAAGACCAGTTCCTATCCGGGGGATACGGAGGCGGATCAACTGGGGTATGTGACCAAAGCCGGCGGAATATCCATCGCGGATATTCAGTATACTCCCTGGGCCTCCGGGAATTCACTGTACAACGGGTGTGAAGTGACAGTGACCGGAATCGTGACGGCGGATACCGCGCAATACACCAGTTCGTATGGCGCTTACGCGATCCAGAGTGAAAGCGCGCCCTGGAACGGGATTGTTTTTGACGGTTGGGATGATACCCAATTAACCCGCGGAGATGAAGTGACCATCACCGGGATAGTCGAGGAATTCGACCCGGCCTGGCATTTCAAATACGATAACAACACCAAGATCATCGACGTTTCCAGTGTGACCGTGAACAGCACCGGGAATACGATTGCACCCCTGGTAGTCAGCACCGCGGACCTGGCACAGGACGCCGAGGAAGTGGAATCTTACGAGGGTTGCCTGGTGAAACTAACCAACGTGACGGTCAGCTCGGTCAATTCATACGATTGGTCCGTGGTGGATGGTTCCGGGATTGAGTGCCTGATCGATGACGATATGGCCACGCCGGAGGCGGACGCTTTCATGGGCGATCTGGAGGTCGGCTCCACTTTGGAAACGGTAACCGGAATTCTCAATTTCAGTTTCGGGACCTACAAAATCCAGATTCGCGATATGGCCGATCTGGGTCAGTTGGGTACGGATAACGATTTCAGCCCGGTTCCGCATAAATTCGCGTTGTACCAGAATTTCCCGAATCCGTTCAACCCGGAAACCAGAATTCGGTTTGAACTGGCTTCCCGGGAAAATGTGAAATTGGTTGTGTACAACCTGCTGGGTAATAAGGTTCGCACATTAACCAACGAGGAATACAATCCCGGTTACCATGTGTTGAACTGGGATGGCAGGAACGATGCCAATCGACAGGTCAGCTCCGGTGTGTATATTTACCGGATCAAGGCCGGCGATTTCGTGGATCATAAAAAAATGGTCCTGCTGCGGTAACCTTTGTCCCGTTACTACCGCGAAAAGGAATTTTCGATTATTCATCGAAAATGCTTCGTGGTGAAACAGCAATGGAATAAATAGAACCTGGAGCAGGGAGAGGCCACCCTCTCTCTGCTCCCTTGTTCTGTCATTGAAAAATTAATGATCAAAAATAATCGGTTAATGACAAACGGGTTGCGGTGATCACGACTCTTGAGATGAGTGGTTAACAAAGAATGTCGCATCTCTCACGGTTAACATACCACGTAATCCTGGTTTCACTGGTCCTGTGGTCATGTTCCCTCTGGGAATATGAAGACCCCTCTAAGCCGTATGAATCCCTGCC
>JALUTR010000258.1 GCA_027021785.1 Fidelibacterota bacterium
CGCTCGCCACAGCGATGCCGGCCGGGTAGGACATATCCTTAAAAAGTCCGTTCCCCTGGTTTTGATACAATGAACAATAAGAGTCATCCGAAACAAAAAGGTCTATCAAGCCGTCATCATTATAATCGGCAAAATCCACCGCCATGCTGGTGGTGGCTTCCCCCACCTGATTGAACGCCACTCCCGCCCGTACTCCAAGTTCCCGGAATTGTCGGCCGTCTTCATTGTGATACAAATAGTTTACCATGTGGTCATTCGCCACGTAAATGTCCGGATAGCCGTCACCGTCGTAATCCGCCGCGCTGACCCCCATGGCCCTGCCGGCCGGATTGTAGATGCCCATGCTTATCGTTACGTCCTCGAACGTGCCGTCGCCACGGTTGCGGTATAATACATCCGCTTCCCCGGCATAGGCCAGGGGACCGGGGAAACCATCCGGGGCATAATAGTAGCTATAGTTGGGGTCGAACCGAATGTAATTGCCAACGAAAAGATCCAGTAATCCATCCTGATCATAATCCAGCCACACAACCCCCACACTGCATTCATTCCCTCCCACCCCGGTACGTGCGGTTACATCGGAAAAGGTTCCGTCGCCGTTATTGTGATAAAGGACATTGGGACCGTAATTGCTTACGTAGATGTCCGGGTAACCGTCATTATCATAGTCCCCGACGGCCACACCCATTCCGAATCCTTGATCACCCACACCGGCTCGATCGGTGACATTCTCGAAAGTGCCATCCCGGCGGTTGCGGTATAGCCGATTTCGGGGCAGCTCGGCTGGTTTTTCCCCGTTGCTTATTCCCTCAATATAAGTCCCGCTGGTCACATAGAGGTCAAGATAACCGTCCTGATCATAGTCCAGGAAAACAGCGCCGCCGCCAACGGATTCCACCAGGTTGCTCAGTTCATCGTCACCGAAGGAATGCAAAAAACGAATCCCGGCCTGGCGGGTTACATCCTGAAAAAAAAGTTTTCCATTGGAAGGAGGCGGGGATTGGGTTAGCGATGAGGTTGAATCGGATTGCTTTTTCGGACCGCATTCCAGACAAAATAAACTTAACGCCACAAGGGCTGTGAGACGTACTGTTACCGGATAATTTTTCCGCCACGGATAACTACGTACTGAATGAACCACAAAAATGCCCCCCGTTTAAAAATTATGAAAAACCTTTTATGACTTCAAAATACGCTAATCCTTCGATGATAATTACACTGAGTTGTTTTGGATTTTCCGCCGGACGCCGGGATATAACCCACCTGTCAACGATCCGATCGGATACAACCTTATTCATAATTCATATAATTCATGAAAGATTCTCCGGTAAATGATAGGTTCTGAGGGAAACAATTTCGCAAACACACCCTCGGTTGCCACGCCGTGCTGAAACCGCCGCTTGGGAAAAACCGGCATCTCCAGACCGGTAATCGCCTTCACACCGCTTGAAACAATTTTCCCCTTCAACTGATACAACTTCTCATGGTTCCAATCCGTAAGTTCAATGAACGGTATTGCTTCGGCAACTTCGATTACATTCGGAAGCGTATAGGGACTGAAGCCCTCAAAACCGAACAGGTTTGTCGTAGCGTACGTCCGGGTGTATCCCCTGCTCAGTCCGCCGGAATAGGTCAGTGAATGCTTGATTGAATCGACACCCCACCCTTCCTGGTAAAGCATCAAATTATTCAGAACACTTCGCACGGTAAGTTCCGGATTTTCCTCAATGGGATAATCCTTCAGGTTTTCGTCTCCCCCGTCGCCATCGATCAGGTAGCGCCATTCCGGATAACGCTCCCGTATACCACGGCATAAAGCTAAATTCATGGCCGCGGCCTGAATGTCAAGCGGCTTATAATCCTCGACAACACGAATCGTCTCCCGCCAGTTTATCGCGTCCTGAGGTACTTCCACCGGTTCCAGGAAGAGCGCGAGACCAAGCTTTTCCAGGAAACGCCGGGCCTGGGCCAAATCTTCGGCGCCATTATCAACAACAAGCGAAAAGGCCTTAAGTCGCGCCGGATTTTGTCCAAGTCGCAACATTGCGTGATAGGTTAACAAAAATACGGACCCACTATCAATCCCCCCCGAAAAACAAACGCCGATCGGCTCTTTGGAATCCCGCGTACGCAGCCACTTAACGATCTCCTGGTACACGGTCCGGATATAGACCTCACCGATATGGTCGATATCCGGTTTAAGGGTATTCCGATCCGGAGTAAAAAACCTCCGGTGTGTAGGGACCGGGTCCGGACAACCCACAAGTTCTATCTCGGTCACGTAGTGTGCCGGCGCCATCCGGGTATAGCTGGGATGAAACTGGTCCTGCAACCCCTCGCTTCGCAGGAAATCAAGAATGGAATCAATGCGCTCCGCCGCCACAAGACAGGGACCTTCTTCACGTTTGGCAATAAAATAACGCAATGGTCTCCCGATCGAGCGGGCCAGTCGCACGGTCTTGCCCTTCACCGCAATTAAGGCAAATTGCCCGTCAATCTTCCGCACCTTTTCCGTATCGCCGCCGGCCAGCAACTCCCTTGCTTCTTCAACCGACATGTTGTAGATAAGGTTCTTGGAAGCATCTGTTAAATCGACCACGCGTTGTATGGATTTAGTGTCTTGCATAACGTTATTTCCGCGTTTTACAATTGGTAATGTTAGTTATGATTGAATTGTTTACCAAGAAAATATCGGTGCCCCGTGATTCCCTTTTTATTAAGCCCTGTTCCTGTTCATTTTATAAAATTTCGGCGTCAATCAGGGGTCTCACACACTACGTATATTATTGATATTACTACCGATAACATTCCAACTATGGTTTAATCCGGTCTCTGATTTGCGTGAGGAAGGCGTCCAGTTTTCGATACCGATTCTCCATTTGCCTGGAAAAATTGCCCCCATCTGATAGTGATAAATCTCTGATGAAAACATCAAAAAGGGTCTGGTGTTTTGAAGATTCCGGTAAAACAAACGAACGTCCCCCCTTCGTATCTCCTTCACCCAGTACACCTCGTTTAGGCTGTTCCGGGCGCGCATACTTTACGGCGTCCTTATACGCAATTAATGCCCTTTGCGGGTTCCCTTCTTTCCAGGCGATATAACCCTTTAAAAAGTGCGCCTCCACGCTTTTGTAATTGGACCCGATTACCGCATCAAAATAGCGTTTACTTTCGGACAGGTTACCGCGAATCAGGGCCACATATCCCAATCGAAGTGTCGGGCTGGTTTCTTCCTTGTTGATCTCGAGCGCGCGCCGATATTCGGCTTCGGCGGCATCGACGTTAAAATATTGTTCATCCTCGAACGAGAGGTAGAGATCACCCAACTGGAAATGGGCACGGGCGCTGTAGGGATTGATTCGAAGCAAACGCCGCCAGGCCTTTTCCGCGCCTTCATGCTCACCCAACTCCAAATAAACATTACCCAGATAGTATAAAGCGTCCTCATGTTTTCCATTGTATTCCAGCGCCTTGCGATAGGCCACGGCCGCTTCTTCCATTTTTCCGGATAGTCGATCCTGTGTCGCCTGACGGTAAAATCGCCAGAATTGCCGAATCTTCTCTTTCTCAGGAATTGTCTTTTCGCTGACACCGATTTCAGGATTTGACCGGGAAGAAGGGCTTTTCAAAAGTGTGATTCCGGCAAAAAGGAAAATAAGGACCACCAATGATATAATGAGCGTTCGTTTCATGCCACAGGTGTTTCGAGCATTCCCGGGAAATCAACCTGATTCCGACGCCCTTTTGTTACCGTCGTGACCATCATCATGGATTTCCGGGCATTACTGAAATGCCTTTCCCTTCTATTATTGTCAAATAACGGTCAACGGCAAGATTGTGATAGACTTCCGTATGGTTATCCGCCCAACGGATTTCCAATCGATCCACTTGCTTATGTTTCCCAAGTCCGAAATGCATGCGCGGGTCATTGGAGGAAAGATAGCTGGTGGCATATTGATTAATTGCTACCTGCCTGTCTGTTCCCGTTTCAATGGTCACTTTGGCTCCCAGCGCGGTTGCGGGTCCATGTTCACCAATCAGGGTTAATCCCAACCAGTGATTCCGATTTCCGCCATCGTTGCGGAGCAGCGTTGCCGTGGCTTGCAGATCCACATGAGACACGATTATATCCAGGTCTCCATCGTTGTCAAAGTCCCACACGGCGGCTCCCCGCCCGGAACGTTTCTGTCGGAAATAGGCGCCCAATTCCGGTCCCACATTTCGGAAACGTCCCTGACCATCATTTGCCGCCAACAAAGGGTATTGCTCGATCAGTACTTCCGCCGCTCCATTAGCTGAGAAAATATCCAGGTCCCCATCATTGTCAAAATCGAAAAGAGCCGCCGCCCAGGCTCCCTTCCCCTCGAATAAACCGGACATACCGCTGCGTTCGGTAATATCCTCGAATACACCCGATCCGAGATTACGGTAGAGGGACCCATGGCGCAGGTCGGTTACCAACAAATCGATTAAACCGTCCCCGTCCACATCGCCAATCGAACCGTGCATGGAACCGGTCGGCACCCCCTGGTCGTTAACGGCCACGCCACTCATCTGCGCTACTTCCCGAAAACGGCCGTTACCTTCATTGCGAAATAAAAAATTCATTTGGTGATCATTCCCCTGGAAAAGATCCAGGTCTCCGTCATCATCGTAATCAAAAACGGTCAATCCCATGCATTTGGATTCGGGGTAATACAGTCCCACTTCCCTTGTTACGTCGGTAAACCTCCCGTCTTTTTCCTGCCGGTAAAGCAAAGAAGCCTGACCGTGGTACTCCGCGGGGTGCGGCATCATATCCGGCATGGTTGGCGAAACATAAGCGGGGTCAAACGCCAGGAAGTTGCCTACCATCATATCCAGGGCTCCATCACGATTGTAATCCCAGAAGGCCACGCCGACACTCCATTTGGTAAACCCATTCAGCGAGTCCGGTCCCCGCAATCCCAATGAATCGGTTATATCCGTGAACGTGCCGTCGTTATTGTTCCGGTAGAATACATTCGGGCCGTAGTTCAGCAGATAGATATCCACATCCCCGTCATTATCGTAATCCACCACACCGGCCGCCATACTCCAGTGACGGTCGCCGACACCGGCTTTCCCGGTAACATCCGTAAACGTGCCGTCGCCGTTATTCCGGTAAAGACGATTCGGCGTATCCATGAATACCCGGCCCTCAGGATCGCTGATACCCTCGAGGTACGTCCCGTTCAGCAGATATAAATCCAAATCCCCATCACCATCATAGTCGAAAACCGACACGCCGGAGCCGCTGCTTTCCAGGATATTTTCATACGTATAATCACCAAACGTATACCGAAAATCGATCCCCGCTTCCCCGGTTATATCCGTAAATACAACGTCCGGTGATTGCGCCCACAGGGTGCCGGGAACAATGACAAAAACATATCCCGGGAATACCATCGTGACTATATATAATAAGGTGCCAATACATTTCCGCAGTTTCCATGACAGACAGGATGTATTATTACAAATATCAACCAGAAGGGGGGTGCGTTTGCCGACGGGGATCGAACCCGGCTTTCCGGCAGAGGTAAATCGATCTTTTATTGCCGTAATTACGTTCGATCTCACCGGACACGTTCTCCTTCCTTAATATGTATTGTTTGATTCGCCGGTATATTCAGTAAAACCTGTCGCGTCCCGCCGGGCCAAAGAATCTCAAGGGTATCCGCCTGTGAGTAATCCCCCAGGCCAAAATGTTCAATCAGACTATTTTGCGACAAATACGATCCCTGTGCCCCAACCTGGCGTAATTGCACACTGTTTCCGGCAACCAAACGCAATTTGGCTCCGATAGCCTGCCGGTTGCTCCGTACTCCTTTCAGATCCACCGCCAACCACTGTTTCCGGTTCCCCCCGTCATTTCTTAAGAGGATTCCCGGACCGTCATTATTGACGATAAAGACATCCACATCACCATCGTTATCGTAATCGCCGAAAGCGGCGCCCCGACCCACATATTCGGTTTTGAAGAATTCACCACTAACGGCTGAAACATCATAGAATCCGTCTTCCGCTCCACGATTCCAGAAAAGCTGATCCATCATGGGAATCAAAAGCCACGGTTTCTGCTTTTGCTGAAAGGTGCTTCCGTTCACGACGAACAGATCCGGGCGACCGTCATTGTCATAGTCAAAAAAGGAAGTACCCCACCCGATATAGTCGAGCGCGATTTGACCCAACCCGTACCGGTCCGCCTGGTCCATAAACTTCATTGCCGGGGAGGCGGTTTGCAATGAAGCAAGCTGGACCAATAGATTATTGTAAAGCGCATTTTCCTGCGCGATCCAGTGGGTAATAAACATATCCATATCCGCATCTCCGTCCCAATCCCCTACCGCTATTCCCATGGCCCCGCGGTAATCGGCGACAAAAGCCGCGTGACTTATTTCCGTGAATGTTTCGTTACCCGAATTTTTGAACAACACGTTATCGGAGACATCGTTCGCGACATACAGATCCGGCCACCCGTCTTCATCGAAATCACACCAGACGGACGAGAGACTTCGACCATTGATATCTTCGACCCCCGCCTTTTCGGCAATCTCGGTGAATGTTCCGTCGCCGTTGTTTCGGTACAGCAAATTGCGTTCCGGTTTAAAAGCGGAGGGATTGATACTGGCCGGGACTTCGGCGTCGTACTGCAGAGTAGATTTCCGGGTCCCGGGACGCGAATATTGTACATAACCACATACATAGAGGTCGAGCAAACCATCGCGGTTGAAATCACCCCAGGAAGCCCCGGTCCAGAAACCCCGGCGCCCACCTAATCCTGCTTCCCGGGTCCGGTCGGTGAATGTTCCGTCGCCATTATTGATGTAAAACACGTTTTCCCCATAGCGCGTTACAAAAAGATCCAGCCAACCGTCGTTGTTATAGTCCCCCCAAGCCGGGGCCATCGCCCAGCCGCGAACATCAACTCCGGCCTTGTTGCTTACCTCCTCGAAAGTACCGTCACCGTTATTATGATAAAGGACGCTGTGTGCCGGGGACTTGTTTATTTCTTCATCGGAGAGAGACAGGGGTCCCGCCTCATTGGCGATGAAAAGATCCAACCAGCCATCGTTATCGTAATCCCCCCAGGCGGCGCCGGAACCCATGTCTTCCGGAAGCTGTGACGACCGTCGGCCGGAAAAATGCCGAAAGGAAATCCCCGCTTCCCGGGTAACATCCGAAAAAATGATCCGCGGATAGTTGTCCGGAATCGAGCGCGTTAATCCGGCTGTCAATCCTTCGATTTTTTCACCGGGTTGATAAGGTGGATCCGGCCTGGAGATGAACCAGATGACGGAGGAAACCGCGACAATGAAAGCGACAATACCAACCGTTGTCGTTACGATACGGCGTTTCCGCTGGGAAAGTTTTACCGACATGTCCTCATCAATTCCCCGACACGACTTTTATTGTTTTCCGGTCTTCGGAGACAAGCGAGATCGGGGCCGTCACACCGGAATCTTCACCCAAAAGGAAGTTAAGTAAAAACTGGTCGATTTTCCGGTAGAGCAGTTTGGCGGTAACGTTCAATTCGGTTATTTGACCATCGGGAACCCGGAACTCAAATTCACCGCTTTGGGGTAATTGTTCTTTTCCGGATGAAACCGCACTGGGGCAGAGAAAAGAAAATTCGGCTTTATCGGTGAAGCCCGGGAAAAGGGCCCGGCGATAGCGGACACCCACCATTTCCCATAAATTATGCCGGTCAATGAGATTTCCGTATTGATCAACCGCTTCCGCTTTAAAAATAAAAGCTCCCGGTTGAATAAAATGTTTATCATCCCTCAGCCCGGAAGCAAACACCTCGTTTCCATCCTGATCCGTAACAACCAGTTCCACCCAGGCCTGGATAATGTCAAGCGGGCCGGTCGGAAAATCATGGCCCACCTTATTATTATGTATCATGGCCTGAATTTTTACTTCCTGTCCGGGTTTGATTTTTTCCGGTACAACCAATTCCAATGGGATGGCCGGTCCTGTCCGCCATTTGTCCGCGATCTCCGGGATCTCGAATTTTCCCTGAAGCCATTTTTCCGTAAGCGCAATTTGTTCCTCCGCGCCGGGGAGATTCAGCAACGCGGGAATAAATTGATTGGCGGCGATGAAACGATGGCTGCGATGCTTTTTGTCCCCGGCATTTCGATTGTAATCCAGCGCGTCTCCCCTGGCTGGATCCTGTGAGTCGACCAATGGCATGTGGCACTCACGACATTCAATAGTTTTCGTTGGATCGTCGGGATGGTTCCACCTGCTCTTGCGCCAGTTATCGTATTGGTTTTGAAGTTGAACCCACCCAACCTGGTTGATTTCCTGGTCAATGAACTGTTTATGACAGGCTGCGCAAAATTCAGGACTTTTAAAAAGACGGTGCTGCAGGCTTTTGACATGATATCTCGGATACGCTCGAATTAAGAAATCCCTTAACAGTCGGGCTGTCTCTCCTTCACTCAGCTCAAACATGTAGCGTTTTGGCCGTGCAACCGTATAGTTGGCATTACCCTTAACATCGGTTTCTCTAATCGCATGACAAACGATACAGGAAACACCTTCCTGATAACCGATAAGATTCGTCAGATCTTCCGTGAAAATATTCTTAGTCCCTGAAAATAACGAGATCGGATCATGACAACCACCGCAGTAACGAGTTGATTCCGGGCCGTTTTGTTCGCCCATTACCTTCTGAACCGCCTGAAAAGCCGGATCCATAGCCGAGTAACGATGAGCGCTCACCTCCCACTCCTTCACAATCTCCTCGTGACACCCGGAGGTTCCACAACTTTGAGAGCCACCCAAAGAACGGGCGTCAAAAGCTCCCCCTGTATTCGTTCGCGCCAAACTGGGAGCAAAAGGACGTTCCGGTCCATAAAGATAACTATAGTCTTCCGGAAATTCATCGACCAGTTTGACCGGCTCATATGCATACACCAAAAGGGCGGTCAGGGCGAAAAGAGCACCAACCGTCAAAAGTGTCTGTAAACCATATTTCTTCTGTGCCGCCAGGACCGGTTGAGTCGGCTCGCCTCTCCGTTCCTTAAATTCACGTACGACGAGGACGATTAAATGTGGTAACAAGGCGGCAATCAAAACAAACGTCGTAATAACATGAACCAGGTCCCAACCAAAACCGATTTTCGTCCGAAAAACCGCCTGAAACGTCAGAACCAGACCGGTAACGATTGCCACTATCGTGGCTGCCATGGCAATATAACCGGTTAATTTTATGTTGTGCATTTTCAGGGAACGATAGGCCTTCCAATGGCGAAGCTGATACCCGGCAAAAGGGATGATAAAGACCAAACCAACCACTGTATGCAACAATACCATGACCTGATTGGCAATACTGAAAGGAAGTAAATAAATGGAAAGGCCGGTGAGTGTTTCGAAAAATAAAAAACCCGAAACAAATAGAAGCAACCTGTGTTGCCACTCTTTGACTTTTAAAACCTGGTTTTGCTGGTTCTTCACGGTCGCACCTCAATATTGATTATGGGGGTTTAATAATCTTTTTATTTCTTTATAGTTTATTGTTCAATTTAGTGTTTATACCGGTGATATTACCACAAATTTGTGGATCCTCAAATTTCAATCATAATTTTCAACTCGAGGGGGTATGCCCAGCGTAAAATAATTCCGTGGAAAGCGTATATTTTCAAGTTGAGCGAAGCAAAATCCCCACACTCGGCCGATAGCGTTGGTAAGATTGTATGTGCAATAATTACAGGTTCTTATAATGTAATGCTGCTGGATAACAATAATAACATTAGATACGCGGCTGCATCAACCTCCCAATCAGGTAATTTTCGACACGGCAAAAAATGTAAAATAATTATTTTGCATTTTTAGGTTTTGACGTTGTATACTCTTTATAATAAAATCTTGCCGTAACTCAATAGTGAGTTACCAGCGGATATAAACAATTCATCGATGAAGGGGGCAATTTATTTGGGGTTAATTTGGATACACCGAAGTTGAAAAATATCTTAAACATATAATGATAAGGGGGGAGTCAACAATCAGTATCATTAACGTCATAAGTTCGAATCGTGAGAATAAATTTGAGTTTTCCTTTCCAAAACACCTGATTCCCGGAAAAAATATTTATCATAAATGGTGTTGTAAAATTAATTTTCTATTGCATCAAGTCTTTTTTTGTCATACAATCTTGCTCCATTATTATTATAATTACAACAGAACCTTAACAATTCGAGCTACCAAATATCCGATTGTCTCTCTTAGTGAGACAATCGGGTGAAAAATTCAGGGGACATGAAATTAAACCAAGGAGGTACATAGTGAGAATCAAGGTCTTTATCGTTGGTCTGGCATTCAGTTTGTCTTTCATCGGACAATTAATTGGCCAGGGATATCAGGTGACCGGACGAGTGATTTCCGGAGAGAACAGAGAGCCATTAATTGGGGTAAATATTAGTGTGAAGGGCACCAGCCTGGGAACCATTACAGATTCCGATGGTCGGTATGAGCTGAATGTTCCTTCGCCTCAGGAGGTATTGATATTTTCTTACATCGGATATCGGATGGAAGAGATATCAATTGACGGCCGTAAGGTAGTGGACGTTGTCATGGCGCCCCAGGCCATTGCCGGGGAAGATGTGGTTGTAATTGGATATGGCACCCAGCAACGGAAGGATGTGACCAGCTCCATTTCATCGTTGAAAGAAAGTGGTTTCACTCAGGGTACAAACACCGATCTTCAATCTTTGCTTCAAGCCAGGGTTCCGGGTGTAGTCGTCACTTCCAGCAATGGAGATATCGGAGGCGAACCACTGATTCGGATCCGTGGCGGCACATCGATCACGGCCAGCAACAATCCGATGATTGTCGTTGATGGTGTCCCGATTGATAATTCCTCATCGCTTCCCGAAGGTGTTGAATACAACGGGACCCGGGACAATCCCCTGGGCATGATCAATCCCAATGATATTGCCTCCATCGATATTTTAAAAGACGCATCGGCAGCCGCGATTTACGGTGCCCGAGGCGGAAACGGCGTAATCCTGATTACAACCAAGGAAGGACGTGCCGACGGTAAGGTTTCGTTGACCTACAATGGCTATACCAGTTCTTCCACCGTATCGAAAAAACTGGATTTGATGACGGCCAAACAATACCTGGATTATGCGAACTCACTGGTAACCAAGATTGGTGACCGGGATGGCGACGGCAATCCTGATTATACGGGTCCTGATAATGGTGGCGCCAGCACCGACTGGCAGGATGCGGTTTTAAGAACAGCCAGGACTCAAAATCATAATATTTCATTCAGCGCCGGTACTCCTCAAACCCAGTACCGGGTTTCATTGGATTACCTGGATGAACAGGGTATTGTTTTAAATTCCGAACGTAAGCGTTATTCGGCCCGTTTGAACATCAGGCACAAAATGCTTAATGATAAATTACGATTGGGATTGAAAGTCAACCCCACCTTTATAAAACGAAACAACACGCCTTATAATCAACGCGCGGGTTATTATGGCGGCGTATTCACCAATGTTTTTAAGATGAATCCGACTTACCCCGTTTATGATAGCACCGGAGCGTATTTCGAATATCCAACCACAACCATCCGCAATCCCGTTGCGCTGCTTAAAGAAATCACGGATGTTTCCGAAGACCTGCGCATTCTTTTCAATGCGACCGCGGAATATGAATTTATGAAGGGATTAAGCGCCAAGGTGAATTTGGGATTGGATCGTTCGGCGACAACCCGGTCTTCTTATGAACCAAATTCACTGCCCTACGCCGCAGCAATCGGCGGAAGAGCCAGTGTCAGGGAGAACGCGCGGCAGGCAGTTTTATTTGAGCCGACGTTAAACTACAAACTGAATATGGGTGAATCCCAATTGGAAGCATGGGCCGGCTATAGTTTTCAGGAGTTCACGAACAGTGGTTTCGGGACGATTGCAAAAGACTTCGTTACTGATGCCTGGTTATACAATAACCTGGGCGGCGGAGCCGATTTCACCGATCGGCCATATTCCTTCAAAAACGCCAACCGGTTAGTTTCCTTCCTGGGACGTGTTAACTACAATATGGCCGGTAAATATCTCTTAAGCGCCGCCCTCCGCCGGGAAGGTTCTTCCCGTTTCGGAGCGGATCGGAAATGGGGTTTATTCCCATCGGTATCTCTTGGATGGCGCCTTTCCGAAGAATCGTTTATGCAGGGTATCGATATCCTGAGCGATTTGAAGGCAAGATTGAGTTATGGTGTTACCGGAAACCAGGATATCGGAAATTACCGTTCCTTAGTCGTCCTCGGACCCGGATCCAATGCTGTCATCGGTGGCCAAATGCTGACCGGCGTTTCCGCGACCCAGTTGGCTAACCCCGACTTACAATGGGAAACAACCACCCAGTCAAATTTTGGTGTTGACTTCGCTTTGCTGGAAAACAGGATTTCAGGTTCGGTCGATTTGTACAAAAAGACGACGCGGGACCTGCTGCTTGAATTTGACGTTCCTCAACCGGCGGTTGTCAGCACCCGTCTCGACAATGTGGGAGAAGTCGAAAACAAGGGGATTGAATTCGCTTTGAGTACCGTGAATATCTCCACCGATGATTTCTTCTGGCGGACCAATTTTAACTTCGCCAGCAACAAGAATAAAGTGGTCAGCTTAGGTCCGGATAAGGACAAATATATTATTACCGGTGATGTCGGCGGAGCCGGACTAAGCGGCGTACAGGCGCAGATCATCATCAGTGGCGAACAGATGGGTACGTTCTTCGGATATAAATTCTACGGATTCGATTCAACCGGACAAGAAATATTAATCGATCCGAATGTTGCAGGTGCTGATACGCTTGGCCCCTTAAAGGATGGCAGACATATCCTGGGTTATGCGCAACCAAAATTCACATTCGGTATTTCAAATACGATGACTTACAAGAAAATCGATTTCAGTTTCTTCATCCAGGGCGTACAGGGAAACAAAATCCTGAACAATACCCGCCTGGAATACCAGCGGCCATCCAATCCGACCAACAACATCAATCTCTTCGCAGAGACCAAGGATGATGTGGACAATGGTCTCGATCCGCTTGCGGCTGTTGCCTACTCGGATCGATTCATTGAAGACGGATCGTTTATCCGCTTGCAGAACCTTACCGTCGGATACACCTTCGACACTGCTCAGTTTAAGAACCTGCGCTTATACCTGAGTGCGGATAACCTGTTCATTCTGACCAAATACAAAGGTTATGATCCGGAAGTCAATACCTTTACCGGGTATGCTTTGGGAATTGACTACACCAACTATCCCAAAGCACGGACATTCACGCTTGGTATAAGTGTTGGTCTCTGACATGATAATGAAGAAATTTCTAATTCAACATAAAAGCAGGAGTCGTGGCATGTTTGAAAAAAATCAAATAATTCGTTTTTTAATTCCGCTGCCCTTCATTTCCCTCTTATTGTGGAGCTGCACGGATTTGGAAGAGACACCCTATGATGTTGTGACACCGGGCAACTTCTATAAGACCGAAGCGGAATTAACCGCTGCCGTTGTCCCCGTTTATAATAGTCTCGGGGCCGCTTCCTGGGGCAGCTATATGTTCCTCCAGGACGTTGCTTCCGATGCGATCGTCGTACCCACGCGTGGGGGTGACTGGGATGATGGTGGAAAATGGCGGGAACTTCAACTACACACATGGACCCCCACCCATCCGGAAGTCAACGGGGCCTGGAACAGCATCTACGGGGGTGTGGCAAAAGCCAATTCCACACTGGATAATCTCAGCCGAGCCGAACAAACCGATCTGGTTAAGATGTACACTGCCGAAACAAAGATTCTGCGGGCTATATTTTATTGGTGGTTGATTGATCTGTTCGGCGATGTGCCCCTTGTTACCGACCCGGCTACGGACCCGGATAACCCACCGGCACGGACTCCCCGGAAAGACGTGTTCGATTTCATAATAGCCGAGATAAACGAAGCATTGCCGGACCTTGCCGAATCTCATGGTTCCGCTGGTTACGGCAGAGTTACCAAGGGCGCTGCCAATACACTATTGGCCACCTTGTATCTGAATGCCGAAGTCTACACCGGCACAGCTCAATGGCAAAAAACCGTGGAGGCCTGTGACGCGGTAATAAATTCCGGTCAATATGATTTGATGCCCACCGTACAGGATGTCTTTTCATTTGACAATGAGGGTGCCGCGAACACGGAATATATCCTTGTTTACGCCACGCTGCCGCTTGACGGAGTTACCTTCTTCCGCCACCAGGCAACCTTACATTACAATCAGCTTCCCTCGAGTCCCTGGAATGGATTTTCCGTTCTGACGGATTTCTATAACAGTTACGAAACCGGTGATGATCGACTGGACCAGATATTGGTCGGACAGCAGTATGTGTTGGCCGGACCGAATGCCGGTGATTCGGCTTTTGACCGGCAGGGCAACCCTCTGGACTTTCAGATTGATTTCCCACTTATCAACGCTACCGAAAGCGATGGACCCCGTATTCTCAAATGGCCCATTGATCCCAATATGAGCGGCTGGTTTGCCGGTAATGACTACGCGATCTTCCGTTATTCACATGTTCTGCTTATGAAAGCGGAAGCCCAATTCAATCTTGGCAACACAGCGGATGCGCTTGCCCTGGTTAACCAGGTGCGTGAACGGGCCGGTCTTGCCGCCCTTTCCAGCGTTACCGCCGATGACATTTATCAGGAACGTGGTCATGAATTGCTTTGGGAAGGGTTCCGCCGCCAGGATATGATCAGAACCGGACACTGGGGCGATACATGGTCATTGCACGATACGCCAAGTCCCGACTATACAAAACTCTATCCCATTCCGCAGATTCAGATGGATGCCAATCCCAACCTTGTGCAAAATCCGGGATACTAAGAGGTACAGGTTTCAACCGAACCCAACCTAAGTAACATTGAAGAGAGCGGCAATAAAACAGCCGCTCTCTTTTTATCCGGGATAATTCGATTTTTCATGATTCATGACTTCCTTAACGATAAATTAACTCCTATGAATATCCGCAAGACAATCTCAATTCTGGGTAGCGTGTTTTTCATCCTTTTCATCCTGCTGTTCTCCTACTGTGAAAAATCATCGACCGATCAGACCATCTCAACCGTTCCGGTTGAGAAACCGTTTACCTTACTCCCTGTTGGTTACACCGGTTTGAAATTTGAAAACACGTTGATTGACGAAAAGGAATTCAACGTTTTTAAGTATCGCAACTACTATAACGGTGGTGGGGTAGCGATCGGCGATGTCAATAACGACGGTCTTCCCGATGTCTACATTGTCGCGAATCAGAAACCCAATAAACTTTTTCTGAACCTGGGGAATTTCCGGTTTCGGGATGTGACCAAGAAGGCCGGGGTTGCCGGTACTCATTCCTGGTCCACCGGCGTATGTCTGGTGGATATCAACGGCGATCGACGGCTGGACATTTATGTCAGCAATTCCGGAAACACCAAAGGTGACAACCGCGCCAATGAACTCTTTCTGAATATGGGTAACCGGGATGACGGTGTTCCTGTTTTTAAGGAGGCCGCCGCTGATTACGGGATCGATATCAAAGGGTTTTCCACCCATGCGGCTTTTTTTGATTACGACCGTGACGGAGATCTGGACCTGTATGTTCTCAATAATGCCTTCCGTGCCATGAGCACGTTTGATCTATCAAACAACCTGCGCAACGAACGGGATCCCTACGGTGGTGACCAATTATATCGCAACGACAATGGGCATTTTACGGACGTCAGCGCCGAAGCCGGCATTTACGGCAGCGTTATCGGGTTTGGCCTGGGAGTCACGGTTTCCGATATCAATAACGACCGCTGGCCGGATATTTACGTTGCCAACGATTTTTTCGAACGGGATTATCTCTACATCAACAATGGAGACGGCACCTTCACCGAAAAACTGGAAGAAATGATTCAACACATCAGCCTTTCTTCCATGGGCGGAGACATTGCCGATATCAATAATGACGGGTTCATGGATATCTATGCAACCGATATGCTCCCGGAAGACGACTACCGGTTGAAAACCACCTTTACTTTCGAATCCTTCGAATTCACTGAAAAAAAAACCGAATGGGGTTATTACCATCAATTTCCCCAGAATGTATTGCAATTAAACCGTGGATTTAATCGCGATCGCCAAATATTGTTCAGCGATATCGGGTTGCTGGCGGGGGTGGCGATGACCGATTGGAGTTGGGGGGCGGTTATTGTGGACCTGGATAATGACGGGCTAAAAGATATCTTTGTCTCGACCGGAATATTCCGGGATGTTACCGACCAGGATTATATGGCCTTCCTGATGAAGAAAGAAAATATCCGGAAGATCATGCGCGGGGAGCGTATCGATATTCCCGATTTAATACGGAAAATACCCTCCACGAAGCTCTCCAATTATGCTTTTCGCAATAACGGCAATCTGACATTCACGAACCGGACCCGGGCCTGGGGGTTGGACGTGCCCGGCTTCTCGAACGGTACCGCCTACGGAGATATCGACGGGGACGGCGATAATGATCTGGTTATTAATAACGTCAATCAACCGGTTTTTGTATATCGGAACGAGGCCGATTCCCTCACGGGCAATCACTATTTGAAAGTGAAACTGGTGGGGGTAGGGATGAATACTTATGCCATTGGCGCAAAAGTTACGCTTATCTGCCCCGATCGGCGGCGTTTCATCCTGGAACAAATGCCCATGAGAGTGTTCCAGTCCTCCGTCGACTATACGCTCAACTTCGGTTTGGGGAAAAACGAACGGGTCGACACCCTGATCGTTGATTGGCCGGATGGAACACGGGGAATTGCGACAAACATTCCTGCCGACCGGTTGATCACCGTGGATCAAAAAGACGCCCTGCCATACACACAAAAACCGCTCCCGAATACAAATCCCATCTTTCGAAATATCTCTGAAACATTCCCCCTTCAATACCGGCATATTGAAAATAAATTCAATGATTTTCAGCGGGAGCCCTTCATTCCCCATAAATTATCCACTGAGGGACCCGGAATGGCCAAAGGGGACGTAAACAACGATGGATTGGAAGATTTGTATATCGGGGGGGCCAAGGGATCGGCTGGACAGTTGCTGATTCAAACGAAATCCGGAACATTCAGGAGTACCAATACGCAGGTGTTCCAAAAGAGTAAAATATCCGAGGATGTCGACGCAACTTTCATCGACGGCGACGGCGACGGCGACCTGGACCTTTATGTTGTCAGCGGGGGAAATGAATATTCCGCCCGCGCGCCCGCGCTCCTGGACCGGTTTTACATCAACGACGGTAAAGGAGAATTCACTCTATCGACCAAGGCCCTGCCGCGGTTTTACGCCAGTGGATCCTGTGTCAAAGCCGGGGACTTCGACGGCGACGGTGATCCGGATTTATTTGTTGGCAGTCGCAGTATCCCCTGGAAATACGGGCTGACGCCCACCAGCTACCTGCTGGAAAACGACGGCCGTGGAAATTTTTCCATCGTCACCGAAAAATATGCGCCCGAACTGGCAACCGTTGGAATGGTGACCGATGCCGAATGGATTGATTACGACAAAGACGGGAGATCGGACCTGGTGGTTGTGGGTGAATGGATGCCGGTAACCCTTTTTCGAAACACCGGGAACGCCCTGGTGAACAACACCGAACAGGTCGGGCTACAAAACACCAATGGCTGGTGGAATTGTATTGTCGTCAATGACCTGAATGAAGACGGCTATCTTGATTTGGTGGTCGGCAATTGGGGGGAGAATTCCAAAATCAAAGCCTCCCGTTCGGAACCAGCGTCGATCTACATCTCCGATTTCGACGGGAATGGATTGATTGAACAAATTTTATGCTATTACAAGCAGGGGAAAAATTATCCCCTGGCCGTAAGACCGGATATGGTACGGCAACTGCCTTACCTGAAAAAAAGATTTCCGTCACATGCCGCTTACGCCGGGAAACAGATAACGGAAATATTTACCGCGGAGGAACTAAATAAGGCCGTTGTAAAAAAAGCCTACACGTTTGCATCAACTGTTTTCTACGGAAACCAAGACGGAATATTCCAGGCACGGCAATTACCCACCGAAGCACAATTCGCTCCTGTCTATGCCATCATGGTCGACGATTTCGATTCCGACGGTTTTAAGGATTTACTGCTGTCCGGAAATTTCTACGGCGTCCCTCCCCAGCTTGGAAGGTACGACGCCAGTTACGGCACTCTGCTCAAGGGAGACGGGACCGGCGGATTTACTTCCGTTTCCGCCTGGAACAGCGGATTGTCCCTGACCGGCCAGGTGCGGGACATGGTTTCTCTTGCCTGGCGCGGTAAATCAGTCTTGATTTTCGCAAAGAATAATGACCGGATTCAGGTTTATGAAATCACGCCTCGTTAAGTTCGCGTAATATAACCTGAACATTTTATCAGCGAAAACGAAAAGGATGTTAGGTGATCATAAAACAAATAGATACAAATACATCAACTATTTGCTGATGAATTGTTCACCAAAGACCGATAAAATCGGGGTTAACCCCGCAGTCTCGATTCGATCGGGGTATGCGGCCCGCCGAAGATCCCGCGGGATACAGGGGAGGGTGATTAATTCATTTCTAATTAATAAGGATAAAACACAAGGCCTTGTGTTCCCCTGAAAACGGATAAAACAGGAACAGGAATATGAGGAAAATAATTAAAATACCGTTGTATCTGTTTTCAGGTCTGGCAGGTCTTATTCTCCTCTGTATTGCAATCTTCTTTTTATACTACAAAATTATCTCCTTCCGCAACATGGCCCTGTTAGGCCCCGTAGCCCCTTTAATTACCGAAAACGGATTTACGTACCGGGACCTTAATAAAAACGGTCGGCTGGATCCGTACGAAGACAGCCGCCAACCCATTGATACCCGCATTGAAAACCTGTTATCCCTGATGACCCTGGAAGAAAAGGCCGGAATGATGTTCATTGCCATGATCGGCATGAACGCTGACGGGAGCCTTATGGAGAGGCCGTTGTTATCGGAGCCGCTTTCGTTCATCCTGAAAACGAATTCGGAAATGGTGGCAAAACTGAAAATGAATCATTTTAATACCGTACAGGATATTCCGGCGGATAAGATGGCGAAATGGAACAATCATATTCAAAGGCTCGCCGAAAGGACCCGTTTGGGTATCCCCGTCACATTGGCATCGGATCCCCGGCATGCCGCCCGGGATAATCCCGGCGCCAATGTGTCCACGACGTCCTTCTCGAAATGGCCCACCCCATTGGGGTTGGCCGCAACGAGAGACACACTTCTTGTCAGAGAATTCGCCGACATAGCCCGGCAGGAATATTTATCCGTAGGGATCAGGCTGGCCTTGCATCCCATGGCTGACCTGGCCACGGAACCGCGATGGGGACGGATTAACGGCACTTTCGGCGAGGACGCGGAATTGTCCGCCATGATGACCAAAGCTTACATCCTTGGTTTTCAGGGAGACCGGTTAGGCCCCCGGAGCGTAGCCTGCATGACCAAGCATTTTTCCGGGGGCGGCCCGCAGAAGGACGGAGAAGACCCCCATTTTCCTTATGGCAAAGAACAGGTGTATCCCGGCAACAACTTTGACTATCACCTGATTCCCTTCGAAAGCGCATTTGCCGCCAACACGGCTCAAATCATGCCGTATTACGGCATTCCCGTCGGACAAACCGGTGAAAATGTCGCTTTCGGATTTAATAAAGACATTATTACCGGGCTGTTGCGTGAAAAGTACGGCTTCGATGGAGTTGTTTGTACCGACTGGAACATAATTTCCGATACGAAATTAGGTCCCGGCAGAAGTTGGGGAGTGGAATCCCTGACTGTGCCGGAGAAGGTTAAAAAGGTATTGGATGCGGGCTGCGATCAGTTTGGTGGAGAATCTTCCCCGCAATGGATCGTTGAACTGGTAAAGAACGGACAAATTAAAGAAAATCGAATTGACAAATCCGTTCGGAGATTGCTCAGGGATAAATTCAGACTCGGATTGTTCGACAATCCGTATGTCGATGTGCGGGACGCATCGCGAATCGCCGGAAAGCTCGAATTCGTGCGCAAAGGAAAAGAAGCACAAAGCAAATCGATGGTGTTGCTTAAAAACGATGATCATATTTTACCGTTAAAACCGGGAGTGAAAATTTATACCAGGAATATTGATAACGAAATCGCCGCTGATTACGGGATCGTTGTGAACGATCCGCGGGAGGCCGAATTCATTATTGTGCGCCTGAACACCCCGTTCGATCCGCGGAATGAATATTTCCTGGAACGCTTTTTCCACCAGGGAAGACTTTATTTTACCGAACAGGAAAAACAACCGATATTGCAGTTGGCGGAAACAAAACCGACAATAGTCGGCATCACCCTGGAGAGGCCGGCCATAATTCCGGAAATATCAAAGTCCTGCGCCGGTTTACTTGCCGACTTCGGATCAAGTGACGATGTATTCCTGGATGTGGTATTCGGCAAATCGGAACCACAGGGAAAATTACCTTTTGAATTGCCGTCTTCCCCCGAAGCGGTGGAAAAACAACTGGAAGACGTGCCCTATGATTCCGAAAATCCTCTCTTTTCTTTTGGTTTTGGGTTAAGGTATGAGTAGCATTCGGCGGCATGAATATTTCAACTCGATCGAAGTCGGTTTTGCGATCAAATATTTAACCTGACTTTGACGATGATTTCGAAGTATCCACAAAAGATCGTTCAGGTAATGTCATTTTTGATTACATGAAAAACAAACGTAATTGACTACTACAATCATGAGGAAATTAATTCTTTTATCAGGGGTATTCCTGGTTTTTATGACCGGGTGTAAAAAAGGGGTCGGGATCGATCCACAGACCGCGAAACAAATGTTCGTCGAGCGGAACCTCGGACTGGCATACCTGGAAGAGAACAAACTTCCGAATGCCGCCGAGGAATTCCAAAAATTAATAGCCATCGCTCCGCGTGAACCCTTGGGATATGCCAATCTTGGTTTGACGTATTTACGGATGGGAAAACTTGAACAAGCCGAAAAACAGTTACGGGAAGCATTGAAACTCGATCCGAACCATCCCGATATTCGTCTCCTCCTGGCAACGGTATATGAAATGACCTATCGAAAGGACCAGGCCGTCCGCATCCTGGAGAATACGTTAAAAAGCCATCCTAATCATGTGCGTACATTGTACAAACTTTCGCAATATTACATCAATGCCCGGGATTTGGACCTCCGGCAAAAAGCCGAGAATTATTTGACCCAAATAGTGAACGCGTTGCCTGCAAACGTAGTGGCCCGCCTTCAGTTAGTGGAATTATTGCTGCGCAACGGAAAGGCCGGCGACGCGGTGCAACAAATGGAAATCATTCGTCAAATCCTGCCGAGATTGCCGGAAGGATCCCTGGAAATTTTCAGGAAGAGCCTGGAGCTCATGCGCAATGCGAGTGCGGAACAGGCCGTCGTCCCCATGCTTATGTTTCACAATATATTAAAATCGACCGCCTTCTATCAGGCGGCAATCACCGAACTGAAAGGGAAGGGCGGTCCCCTCACCGGCATGCCTATCCATCGTTTCAGCCTCGATGTATCGTTGCCTGTCCGGGAACAATCCGGCATCCCGTACGCCCTCAACTTTGTGGAGGTAACAGCCGCCAGTGGCCTGGATATTGTTTCACCCGCCGATACCACGGCCGCGGAGAATGATGAACCGCAAATCGTGATGGCGCATGGCGATTATGACGGCGATGGAGATCAGGATCTTTTTATTTCCCGCTGGTTGCCGGAAAAACGGACCAGTCGTCAATATTTGTTTATCAACAATAACGGCACTTTTACAGACATGGCGGCCGATGCCGGCGTCGCCCATACCGGCCGGGATATCTCCGCCATCTTTGCCGATTATGATAATGACGGCTATCTTGACCTGTTCGTGACCAATACCAGGGTTGACAGATTATACCACAACACCGGTGAGGGCACTTTTCAGGACGTTACCGCTTCTACCGGGATCAAGAGCGGTTCCAGGGGATTAGCGGCGGTGTTCGCCGATTTGGACCTTGAGGGCGATCTGGACCTCTTTATCGCCACCGATTCCGAAAACCTGCTCTATCGCAACAACCTGGACGGTACCTTCACGGAAATCGCCGACGAGGTCGGTCTTGACGGAGAAAAAGTTATCAGCCGGGACGTCGCTTTTGGAGATTTCGATGACGACGGCGATATTGATCTCTTCGTAGTAAACCGGAACGCCGGTACCCGATACTACGATAACTTACGACAAGGTTATTTCCGGAATATTACCAAACAAACCGGATTGACGAGTGTCGGCAATTCGGGCGCCGTCGCCGTGGGCGACTATAATAACGATGCCTTCCTGGATTTATTCGTGACCGGCCTGGACGGCGGCCGGTATTCATTGTTTCGCAACAATGGCGACGGTACCTTTGAACGGGACGCGCAAGCGGACAGCCTTTTCGAAAGTCTCAGGGATATTTCGGGTCTCGATGCAACTTTTTTCGACGCCGATAATGACGGTTTCCTGGACCTTCTGGTGACGGGTACCTCAAGGAACACAGCCCAAAAGCATTCGGGCCTTTTCCTGTTTTATAACAACGGGAAGGGAAAATACCTGGATGCCTCCTCGTTACTACCCGAGAACCCGGAAGCCGGCAGTCAGGTGGAAGTGTTCGATTACGATAATGACGGTGACCTGGACATTTTCCTGGCGTGTATCCGTGGCGCTGTTCACCTGTTTCGCAACGACGGGGGCAATGTAAACAATTATCTGGTGGTTCGACTGGCGGGGCTCCGCACCGGCAGCGGTAAAAACAATTATTTCGGAATCGGCGCCAAGGTGGAAGTAAAAGCCGGCACTTTATACCAGATGCGGGTGATGAGCGAACCGATCGCCCATTTTGGTCTTGGCGACCGGGATGGCGCCGACGTGGTTCGGGTTGTCTGGAGTAACGGTGTGCCCCAAAACCGGTTCAATCCCGAAAGAAACCAAACGGTTGTGGAAAACCAGGTGCTGAAGGGCTCCTGCCCCTGGTTGTACGGTTGGAACGGAAACGAATACGAATTTGTAACCGACGTGTTGTGGGCCAGCGCCCTTGGCATGCCCCTGGGAATCATGGGGAAGGAACGGTCCTATGCTTTTGCCAATTCGACCGATGAATACCTGAAAATTCCCGGAGAAAAATTGAGGTTGAAAAACGGGAAATATTCCCTGCAGTTTACCAGTGAATTGTGGGAAACCCCCTATGTTGACCGGGTAAAATTGCTGGTTGTCGACCACCCGGACAGCGTGGATATGTTTATCGACGAAAAATTTACCCCTCCCCCCTTTCCACCTTTTCGCATTTACACGGTTGCACAAAAACGGCTACCCGTATCAGCCCGGGATAATTACGGGAATGACGTCCTGCGGGAAATTTCCTACCCGGACAAAAAATACGTCTCATCGCTGATCCCCTCCCGGTACCAAGGGATCATGGAACCGCACGACCTTATTCTCGACCTGGGAGATTTGTCCCGGGCCGACAGCGTTTTTCTCTTCCTGTACGGCTGGGTATTCCCCACCGATGCCAGCATTAACGTGAATACGGCGCAATCCGGTTCAATCAACGTAATCCCCCCCTCTCTGCAGGTAATCGACGAACGGGGTAACTGGAAAACCGTGATAGACAACATCGGTTTTCCAAAGGGGAAAAATAAAACCCTGGTGGTAGACCTGAGCGATAAATTTATTTCACCCGGACGGGACTATCGCATCCGGATACGCACCAATATGCAGATTTACTGGGATCATGTTTTTTATTCCACCAACGTAAACAGTGGACAACTACGAAAAACCAGCCTGGAACCGGCCGCGGCAAATCTGAACTACCGGGGATTTTCAAAGGTTAACCGGGAAACCCCCTATAGTCCGCATATTCCGGACTACCAAACCGTCACCACGGCACCGAAATGGAGAGACCTGATCGGTTTGTACACCAGATACGGCGATGTGCTGTCATTGCTGCTGGAATCGGACAGCAAGTACGTCATTATGAATGCCGGCGATGAACTTACCCTCGAGTTTGACGCAACACAGGTACCGGTTTTACCGGCTAACTGGACCAGGGATTTTATATTTTACAATGATGGTTGGCTAAAGGACGGCGATCTCAATACAGCTCGCGGTCAGACGGTGGAACCATTGCCCTTTCATAGTATGAACTCCTATCCTTACAGCCAAGATGAATCGTATCCCGAAGATGCGGAACACATTACCTATCTCCAAACTTATAACACCAGAAAAATAACTACCGAGGCATTCAAACGATTTCTATTCAATTTCCACCATGATAATAAGCGATAAAGTGATGAATCAGATAAATGGATTACGTTCAAATATGAATAGTAAACATTTTTTAATTCTCCTCTGGATGGGAACCGTTTTTATTCATTTTTCCTGCCGACAAAATATCTCCACCCGTCCCCTGTTTACGAAACTGACACCGGAGGAAACCAACGTCACCTTTGAAAATACGCTTGTGGAAGAACCTTTATTCAACAGCGTTAATTATCTCTATTTCTATGATGGGGGTGGCGTGGCTGTCGGCGATATAAACAACGACGGCCTGGCCGATATTTACTTTACGTCCAATATGTCTTCCAACCGTTTGTACCTGAACAAAGGAAACTTTCAATTTGAAGACATCACGGAAACAGCGGGTGTCGGCGGCGGAACACAGGGGTGGTCCACCGGCGCGACCATGGCCGACGTTAACGGCGACGGGTTCCTGGACATTTACGTTTGCCGGTCGAATTACCTGGACAGAAAGGGCGCGAACCAATTATTCATAAATAACGGCGATTTAACTTTCACCGAACAAGCCGGTAAATACGGCCTTGCTCATACCGGGTTGTCGAGGCAGGCCGCTTTTTTCGATTACGACCTGGACGGGGATCTGGACATGTACCTGTTGAATCACTCGGTGCATTCAAAAAACACGTACGGCGATACCAGTTTGAGGAAAGTCACGGATAAAGAGGCGGGTGATAAACTGTTTAAAAATGTGGACGGATTCTTCGTGGATGTGACCACTGAAGCAGGGATTTACGAAAGTATTCTCGGGTACGGGTTGGGAATCGCCGTCGGCGATATTAACCGGGACGGGTATCCGGATATTTACATCTCGAACGATTTTCATGAAAACGATTATCTCTACTACAACAACGGAGACGGAACATTCACGGAAGCGTTGACCGGTTCCATGGGACATATAAGCAATTCCTCCATGGGGAACGATATGGCCGATTTCAATAATGACGGGTTGCTGGATATCGTGGTGTTGGATATGTTGCCGGAGAAGGAGGAAATCCTGAAATCGTCCGTCAACTTTGACTCGTATGATATTTATAACCTCAAATTGCAATTTGGATATTATCACCAGTTGCGCCGGAATATGTTGCAACTGAACAGAGGTCCCGCTCTCAATAATAATACCACCCTAAAGGTTTCCCACGATCTGTTCAGCGAAATCGGACAACTGGCGAATGTTCATGCCACCGATTGGAGTTGGGCCCCTCTTTTTGTGGACCTGGATAACGACGGGTACAAGGATTTATTTATCAGCAATGGAATTTTCCGCCGTTCGAATGATTTGGACTATCTGGATTATCTCAGGGATAATGAAGCCCGCATCCAGCAAGACATGCGTATCACACAACCTAATCCCATGCCCATAGACAGGGACATGCTGATCGAAATCGTTCAGCACATGCCCAGTGTACCGGAAGCCAATTATGCCTTTCATTCGCAGGGGGAGCTTTCTTTCGTAAACCGCGCGTCCGAATGGGGACT
The DNA here is from genome assembly GCA_027021785.1 of Fidelibacterota bacterium. Taxonomy (GTDB): domain Bacteria; phylum Fidelibacterota; class Marinisomatia; order Marinisomatales; family JAADGP01; genus JAADGP01. The sequence continues at coordinate 25,864 of JALUTR010000258.1, forward strand.
CGGCGACCCGGGCTTTTCGAGCGGAGCCGCGTACGCGGATTTCGACAATAACGGCGCTATGGACCTGGTAGTTAATAACGTCAATTCCCCGGCCGCTATTTACAAAAATATCCTCTATCAAGACACAACGGACTCTCCGAAAAACCCGAACTTTCTCAAAATTAAATTGAAGGGAGAAGGTCAAAATACATTCGGAATCGGAACCAAAGTTGTACTTCATTATCAGGATAAAATATTCTTCCGGCAATTAATGCCTACCAGGGGATTTCAATCATCCGTGGAACCGGTATTGAATTTCGGGCTGGGCGACATTAACATTCTTGATTCCCTGGAAGTAATCTGGCCCACCGGTGAATACCAGGTATTGAAAAACATCCCGGCCGGGCAAACAATTACGCTGCGCCAAACCAACGCCAAAAAGCATTACGACTATTCATCCGGGAACGAATATCGGCCCCTGTTCCGGGATATCACAAAAAATGTCCGGCTTGATTATTCACACCGGGAAAACAGGTTCATTGAATTCAACCGCGAACCGTTTATCCCTCATTTCTTATCCACGGAAGGTCCGGCTTTGGCCATAGAGGATGTTAACGGCGATGGCCTGGAGGATTTATTCCTTGGGGGTGCAAAATATCAGTCGGGCGGTATCTTTTTACAGAACCGGCCGGGTGGATTCGAACCAATCATCGATTCCGTATTCATCGAGGATAGCCGAAGTGAGGATGTGGATGCCGCATTTTTTGACGCCAACGGCGATGGTCTTCCCGATCTGTACGTCGTGAGTGGTGGCAATGAATTCTTCGGCAAGGCGGATCCCCTGAAGGACCGGCTTTACATTAATGAAGGAAACGGCCGTTTCCGCAAAGCGGATCCCACCCGGGCGGGACTGGATTTTTTCGCTAACGGCGCTTGCGTGAAGCCCGGCGACGTGGACAATGACGGCGATATGGATTTGTTTGTGGGCAGCCGCTCCGTCCCGCGGAATTACGGTGGTGTTCCCAAAAGTTATTTACTTATTAACGACGGTCGGGGAATATTCACCGATGAGACAGTATCACGGGCGCCGGATTTATCCGAGGTTGGGATGGTTACCGATGCGGTCTGGGTGGATTTAAATAAGGATTCCTACCGGGATCTCGTCGTGGTGGGCGAATGGATGCCGGTAACCGTGTTTGAGAATCGGAACGGCAAATTAGTCAATGTCACCCGGAAATACGGCCTCCAAAACACTCATGGATGGTGGAATGTCGTGGCCGTCGGGGATTTTAATCGGGATGGATTGATGGACCTGGTAGCAGGAAATTGGGGATTAAATTCGATTCTCAAAGCTACTGCGGACAAACCGGTACGGTTGTTCATTAATGATTTTTCAGGCGATGGAAAACCGGAACCAATTCTCACTTATTATAACGGGGAAAAATCGTATCCATTCGCATCGCGGGATCTGCTGCTTACCAATATCCCTTCCCTGCTGGCCAAATATCCCACTTATGCGGATTACGCGGGCGAATCCATCCAGGATATTTTCACCCGCGAACAATTAAAAACCGCCGCCGTCCGCACGGCGACGGAATTCGCTTCCGTCGTACTGCTGAATAACGGCGACGGAACATTCGACAAACGACAATTACCCGTGGAAGCACAATTTTCTCCCATATACGCAATACTTGTCGATGATTTTAATCAGGACGGCTATGAAGATCTGCTGTTGGGCGGAAATTTCTACGGCGTGGCCCCGGATCAGGGAAGATATGATGCCGGCTACGGCTCCTTACTGCTTGGCGATGGAACAGGATCTTTCGAACCGGTCAGCCTTCAAAACAGCGGATTTATTGTCACCGGAGAAATTCGTCAAATCCTACCCTTGCAAACCGCTATGGGTGAAACGCGGATCATGGTCGCCCGCAACAACGACACGGTAAAGATATTCAGGCAGCAAGATAAGCCAAAATAATCATGTAACTATTGTAAAAATTGTTCATAGGCGTATTGAAATTGAGGAAGGCTTAGGCCAAGGCTGATGAAAAATTACTTGCCGGGAGAAGACCCGAACAAAGGAAGAGTCGCAAAATGGAACCCAACGAACCTAACCCGCGGTACCACCAGGAAATAATCTCTTACGTCAAAGCATCGGCGGGTTATACGCAACTGGCAATATCCGGCATAGACGGATAAATGAGTGTGTTTTCAATAAGGAGGAAAGTCATTGGTTTTCATTTTTAGTAATGAATCCTGACGTATCAAGGTTACACCAGGGCTCAATTTCCTTTACCTCAGCCTGTAACCACCTTAGCCTTATTGGACATCTAGATACGAAAAATATAATAGTTTTGCAATTAGTTTAAACAAGGAAAACATCGTTTCCGAAAATGGGGTAATATTCGAAATGAGGATCTCATTCTCGAACACTTCCTAAAATCTATCAACTCAGGAGGTTTTCATGACCGGCTTAGACTGGACAATTGTCGTTGTGTATTTCTTTGGGCTGATTGGAATGAGCTACTATCTCAGTAAGGGCCAGACGGACCATCAAGATTATTACTTAGGGGGACGAAATATTGGCTGGAAGAGCGTTGGATTGTCTGCGATGGCCACTCAGTTGGGGGCAATCAGCTTCATCTCTGCTCCTGCATTCGTTGGCCTGAGGGAGAATGGAGGCCTGAAATGGCTCAGCTATGAATTTGGCGTTCCACTGGCAATGATTTTTCTCATCAGCTTTATCGTTCCTCCCTTATACAAGTCCGGTGTGGTCAGTATCTATGGCTATCTTGAAAAACGGTTTGCCGGAAGTACCAGTGTGTTCGTGAGTGTGGTGTTTCAAATCAGTCGATCCTTATCCACCGGGGTTACCATCTATGCTTTAGCTCTGGTCTTGTCGGCTGCTCTGGGGATCCCGATCTGGGTTACTATTTTTATTACCGGACTTGTCACCATTATCTACGATATGATGGGTGGCATGAAAGCCGTGATTTATTCCGATGTGATTCAGATGAGTATCTTATTTGTTGGTATCTTCATTTGTTCCCTGTTTGCACTGTACCTCCTGGGCGGATGGGATACTTTTATGGCCAACCTGGACGTTACCAGGCTTAAGGTAATCAATTTCAAAGGGCTCGGAATCGGTAAGGGTAATGAGTTCGGCTTCTGGCCCATGGTGATTGGCGGGTTCTTCCTCTATGCCTCCTACTATGGTTGCGACCAAACACAGGTACAACGTCAACTTTCGGCTCGCAACCTGAAGGAAGTTCGACATTCGATGATGCTTAACGGTCTGGGCCGGTTTCCGGTGGTGTTGCTATATTGTACAATGGGCCTGTTCCTCGCGACGTTTGCTGTTACACACCCCGCATTTCAAGCGATGATTCCGGAAGATAACCCGGATATGATGGTTCCCCTGTTCATTATACATTATCTGCCGGCCGGTTTAACCGGGCTGCTCATTGTCGCTATCCTAGCCGCCGCCATGTCATCCCTGGACTCATCCCTGAATTCACTAAGCGCGGCCTCAGTTCAGGACCTGGTTGTCAGAAATACAAAAAGATCATTAACAAATCAAGAACATCTAAGATATTCAAAGTTATTTACCCTGTTTTGGGGAATCGTCTGTACTTTGATGGCCTTTGCAGTAGGAAATATTTCACCAACGGTTATCGAAGCCATCAACAAGGTTGGTTCTCTGTTTTTCGGACCGATATTAGCCACATTTATTCTGGCGATACTTACCAAGAAAACACATACTCTGGGTGTGAATACCGGACTTCTTGCAGGTGTTCTGTTAAATTTTGGCCTTTGGATCTTCGCCGGAGACCTGGTTTTTTGGTTTTGGTGGAATTTTACCGGTGCCGTCACAACCATAGTTGTCGGGTACGGGCTAAGCAGAATAATTCAGGATTCAGATCAGATCAAGAAAGTCTTACATTTTGAGGCGATTGATTTTCGGAAAAAAGAAACTCTTATTTTAACCTTGTATTTTTTCGCCATTGTGATTTTCAGTGGTTCACTGGCTTTTCTGATTTAGAGTTCGGAGCACAAAAACAATGAATCAAACGTTAACGGTAGCATTAAGACAATTTACCCCAATCCGGCACACTACCCAGGACAGAGAGCTTTACCCCTGGCGGGAGCTTTACAGTTTTAATAGTCGTTTAGCTCCAGCCGGAGCCCTGATCTGCTTCGACATAGGATTCCCGGAAGCGGCCCGAACTTTAGCTCCGGGTAGCGCGGAACTGATCGTTGCCCCCTCTGCCCTACACCATAGTTTCAAAGACATCAACCGGTGAGGTGTTGCAGCGCGGGCAATGGAAAATACAAGTTCACATAGAACTTGTCGAATAATTCTTCGAAACATTTATTTTGAACAGATATGATCGGTCCTTTTAAGGGGTCTCTTCTTCTTGACTATGCTTGCGTTTGCTGGCTATATTTACGAACCAATTTGTTCTCCTCATTCCACCTTCAATCAGGAAAATTCATGAATATGAAAAAGGCCCTTAAACTCATAACAATCACCCTTTTATTTTTTTTATTCAGCCAGTGCAATCAGAGCGCGAAAGATAGCATTAAAGTGTCTTCACCGGATGGTGAAATCACCGTCACTTTTGTACTCAACAATGGTGTCCCCTATTACCAGGTGAAACGTTCCGGAAAGGACATCATCAAAACTTCGAAACTGGGTTTTGCCTTCAAAGACGCGGCGCCCCTGGACCGGAACCTGACCCTTGCCGGAAAGCGGCAAAGCAGTTTTGATGAAACGTGGACACAACCCTGGGGGGAGGTTAAAGACATTCGGAATAACTACAACGAACTCCGGGTGCAACTCGAAGAAACCACCGACGCTCCACGTAAGATGAACCTGGTTTTCAGGGTGTATGACGACGGTCTTGGCTTTCGTTACGAGTTCCCTGAACAGGATCATCTCAAGTCCGTTCAAATCACCGATGAGGAAACGGAATTCAACCTGGCCGGGGATCATAAAGCCTGGTGGATTAAGGCTTACCAATGGAACCGGTACGAGTACCTTTTTCAATCATCGCCGGTCAGTAAAATTGATACCGTCCATACACCGTTTACAATGGAAACGAAAGACGGACTTTTCCTCAGCATCCATGAAGCAGCCCTGACGGATTACTCCAGCATGACCCTGGCGCGGAAGAATAAAACCGACTTGGAGTGCGACCTGGTCCCCTGGTCCGACGGAACAAAAGTAAAAACGGCAACTCCTTTTGTTACCCCCTGGAGGACGATTCAAATTGCGGAAACGGCCGGCGATCTGATTACGTCCTATCTCATTCTGAACCTGAACGAGCCCAATAAACTGGGGGATGTTTCCTGGGTTAAGCCCGCCAAATTTGTGGGCATCTGGTGGGGAATGCATCTTGGCATCTACACCTGGGCTTCCGGCGAAAAGCACGGCGCCACGACAGCCAACGCAAAACGATACATTGACTTCGCCGCTGAGCACGGCATCCCCGGTGTTTTGATCGAAGGCTGGAATGTCGGATGGGATGGCGATTGGCTGAAAAACGCCGACTTGTTCAACTTCACGACTCCCTATGATGATTTTAACATGGATACCGTCAGCGCCTATGCCGCCTCGAAGGGTGTAAAGATCATCGGGCACCATGAAACTTCCACCGGGATTGCAAACTATGAACGGCAGGTGGACGATGCCTTCCGTTATTACCTGCGTTACGGGATCAATACCATAAAAACCGGTTACGTCGGACATGGACAAAATATTATTCCCGTGGGGGACACAACCGGGGCCCGGGAATGGCATCACGGTCAATACATGGTACGGCATTATCGAAAGATTGTTAAAAAAGCGGCCCAAAATAAAATCATGCTGGACGTCCATGAACCCATTAAAGATACCGGGATCAGGAGGACATATCCCAATATGATGACCCGGGAAGGGGCGCGCGGACAGGAGTACAATGCGTGGAGCAAGGATGGCGGCAACCCGCCGGATTATACTACCATCCTGCCGTTCACACGGCTGCTCGCCGGTCCCATGGACTTTACGCCCGGAATTTTTGACCTGACATTTAAAAAGGCGAATCGTCCCAACAACCGGGTAAACACCACCCTGGCTAAACAACTGGCCCTTTATGTTACGATCTACAGTCCTCTCCAGATGGCGGCCGATCTGATTGAAAATTATGAAAACCAGCCGGCCTTTCAATTTATCGAAGATGTGCCCGTCGACTGGCAGGACACGAAGGTATTGCACGCGAAAATCGGCGATTATATTACGGTTGCCCGTCAGGATCGCAACAGCGATGACTGGTACATCGGCAGCATTACCGACGAACAGGGGCGGGTACTCGAAACAACGTTATCCTTCCTGGATGCTGACAAGGAATACGTAGCCGAGATCTACGCCGACGGCGATGACGCAGATTGGAAAACCAACCCCCTGTCTATCGACATCTCCAGGGCGCTGGTTGACCGTACAACCACACTCAGGATCAAACTGGCTCCCGGGGGCGGACAAGCCATTCGGATCCGACCGGCCACAAAAGAGGAAATAACCGGCATCCCGCGCTACTGACCTTGGCGGCACGCATCCCAATATTCACCCTCTTCCGATTCGACGGTTTGTCTCGCAAAACGAAAGCAAAACGTTTACCTCTCATTATCAAGGAGGAATTATGAATTTGAAACAACCGCGCGCGAGAAACAAACCATACGGAATCAAAAACCGGGTGTTGTTACCGCTGATCATGAGTTTTGTCGTTATAAACATGACACCCGGCATACAAGCCCAAACGGTTCCTCCGGTCCTTGAATTTCCGCAAATCGGTCTGGACGATACGTCCACCTATCGCGGCTATACCACGCGCTTCTTCCGGGATTCCGGTGGCAACACCGTCCAGATATCACTCAACCAAAACACCGGTCGGGTCATGAATATCTGGGCCGACGCGGCCAATGAGAGCATGTCCTTCACGGCCCGCGACACAACGGGCCGACCGGCGAAACTACGG
>JALUTR010000259.1 GCA_027021785.1 Fidelibacterota bacterium
GTAATAAAAACAAATGAAGAGACGTACGAAAATATTGATCAGCATGGTTGTTTTACCTATTACCATGATATTTGCCCAAAATTCACTCAAACCGGGTGCCAGCCGTTTCATGATTCGCGGTTACGGGCACTCGGGGCTTGAATCCAGCGGTGACGATTTGTCATTCGTTGGCGGAAGTTTTAATCCGATTTTTCTTTTTCAACAATCGGAACGATTAATATTTGAGAGTGAACTGGAAGTATCTGTTGAGGATGAGGGGACCGAGGTCGGCCTGGAATATGCCAACATATCCTATGTCCTTAATAAACGGGCGATTCTTCGCCTGGGGAAATTTCTTCTCCCCTTCGGCACTTTCACGGAGCGATTACACCCGGCCTGGATTAACCGGTTGTCTTCCGTGCCCCTCGGGTTGGGACATCACGATCCGGTGGGTCCGACCGTGGATTTCGGAGTTGAAGTCCGCGGCGCGATTCCGCTGGGCACGGCCCGCTTGAACTATTCCACGTACCTGGTTAATGGGCCTGCCCTGAATGACGGGGAGCTGGATTCAAGTCTGGCCGGCACATTGACGTATGACAATATCAACGATAACAACCGGAACAAAGCCGTCGGTGGCAGAATTGCAGTTTTGCCCTTTTCAGATGCGTCCCTGGAAATCGGATTGTCCGGACAATTTGCGAAAGTGGGTGATGAAGACAGCGAATACAAGGACGTCTCCGCCCGGTTCTTAGCGGTGGATCTGGCCTATATTCGTTCGCTTCCCGCTTTGAGCAGTGTCATCGACGTCCGGGCTCAGTTTAACACCCAGTCCGTGGATGATGTCGATTATAGCGCGTTAAACGGACAGACATTTACGAATCAAAGCAAAGCTTATTACGGCCAACTCTCGCTTCGACCGGCCTATGTTTCGAATTCCCTGTTGAAACAACTTGAATTCGTAGGGCGGTATTCCAATCTGGCCATGGCGGAAGGAGCTCCCTGGGAAAGTACGAAGGACCAGATTGCCGTAGGGATCAATTATTGGTTGGATTGGCGGTCCGTACTCAAATTCAGTTACCAGCGCAGCAACGCCGAAGAACAGGGAGAGGGCGGTGATGAAGATCACGGAGGCGGAAAATCGGATGCATTTTTCATTCACTGGGCAATAGGATTTTAAAATAAGGAGTATATTGATGAATTTGAAGATGAAAAGAATTATGGTGGTGTTGATTGGTTTGCTGGGATTGGTATTGCTGGCCGGGTGCGCTACCACGCAGTCTACACCGATGGAAAAGAGCGGGGCTCAACTGTGGGGAGAGAACTGTGTTCGTTGTCATAACGCGCCTTCACCGGCGGCATTCAGTGATGTGGAATGGGAAACCATCGGAATGCATATGCGCGTCCGGGCTAACCTTACCAAAGAGGATATGTTAAAAATCATCGAATTCATGAAGTTAGCGAATGGATGATTAACGAACATTTCTCACTTCGACGTGAGGTGCTTATTCAACAACTTCTTACTGTTGAAATGGACTTGATCCGTACTTTTCCCGCAGTTGCGGGTTACCAAAAGAAGCAGTCGCTGTGCTCCGATTTAAATCGGGGCACAGCGACAAGATATCATGCAATACCAAGTAGAACCATTTTTTGATAAAACTATTGATCGATATTGTACAACCCTATTCTAAACAATACTATAGGAAGACTATTATACGTGAGGAATGTTAGTGATTAATGTTAAAATGATGGGTTTGTTTAACCCTAT
>JALUTR010000260.1 GCA_027021785.1 Fidelibacterota bacterium
ATATGAAAAGCCGCCGGAGAAAACCTCTTCTGGCGGCTCGACGTACATGAGATAGGAGACTGCCCGACCATCCTTTAGTCCCGTTGCTCTGCGTCCCAGGGTTTCCCCTAGTTTGCTCTGAGCAGAGAAGCTCTTTGAGCGCTTTCTCCAGAGGGGAGCAAAATGGATGCCATCACTAACCACATGATAAGCTCCGGCAATACGCTTAAAAATTTTGTCATCACGATTAACGCGAACTAATCTTCAATACCGCTCGAAGGCACCGATGTCGAACTCGGCGGTGCCGCTGTTGTCTCCGTCCAGGGGACGGGGGTTGTACTCGTAGTCACGGTTCACTTCATTTACAAACTGACCTCTGTCTACGGCCGGTGATACACCCTGGAGATGAAAGTCGTAACCTGCAGGGTCCACAAACCGAGGGTCTCCCACAACAGGACTCGGATCGCTCACACTGTTGAGATTCACGAAATCGTCGTAGAGATTGTTTACCACCAAAACTGCCTCAGGATTTCCCGATGCGTCTACATCATAGCCACCGATATCAGAAAAAATATTGTTCTTTATTTCGAAATTTTCCGTACCTTTTGTTGTTGTTATCGATATGGCCGGATTGTTTATATTGTAAAAAGTATTATTGTAAATTTTAACGTTTTTGGAATTACCCCGCAACATTACCATTGCCCAGCCGGGTATGAGTCCAGCGTCACGGGTAAAGAAAATATTGTTTCTTACAATCATACTTGTCATCTCTATGGTTACGGGAGGACTACCGTTTTCTTCGGCTTGAAAAATAATAGCCCCCCTTAGCCCGATGCCGCCGTTGTCTGTAACATCAAACCAGTTGCCCTCAATAATGCCAGACATTTCTTTGTAGGTCTCAGTGCTCGTCCTCTTCTCATCATAGTAGTGTATCAACCATTTCGCTCCACCGTGTATCTCGTTGTCCTTGATAACCCTGTTCGTTCCGCTACCCATGTACAATGAATAAGCACTCCCGTTTTTAGTGTTAGGGTCTGGCGTAAATTTAACGTAGTTGCCCTGGATGATGAAATTGTTTCCGTATGCATCCATGGCATGCCACATGGTACCAGTAAATTCGTTCCCGATAGAGTTCACTCCCTCCGGAACACCGGATATTGACACCGGTTGCCAACCATATCGATGCCCCATCGAAAGAGGCGCATAAGTTCCAGGAACCCCTTTGAACTTAATATTGGTAAATGTCCAGTAAGATGATTTTGCGCTAATCTCGGTGCTCACAACAACGTCGCTGGCTCCGGGATAACTTGTCATTGTAATTCTCTCGTTGTCGGTGCCTGGAAACCGGACTTCGTCATCCCCGATTCCGGACCCGATACCAAAAGAAGGTTCACTGTAAGTTCCGCCCATGAGATACAGAAAGTCTCCGGGTTTCATTTGATCTGCGGCATAATTGAGCGTCTTCCACGCCCTCGTGGATGTCTTCCCGTCGTTCTTGTTTGAACCGCCCTCATAGTCCACAAACCTGATGTTGCCACTCGTGTCACACTTGAACGGATATACGTTGCTCTTTACTCCACCTACCGTCACGTATATCCCCTCGCCACCCCTCATCTCGGAGTTGAGCCAGAACGTTATCCTCCTCGTGCCCTTCGCCGTCCTCGGCCGTGTGTTCGATCCCCATTCCGCAAAATCCGTATCCTTGTCAAGCGTAACTCCGCATACGGTCAGCGTGCTGCTGCCGCGTGATGCCTCTATGTTC
>JALUTR010000261.1 GCA_027021785.1 Fidelibacterota bacterium
AGATATTTTTAAAGTAAACGGGGAAATCCAGCATCTGTACGGTCAGGAAGATCAACTGTTCGAGAATATTGGCGATGGGAAATTCAAGGATGTGTCCGTTCAACGGGGCGCTTACTTCCTGAAAGAACTGGTGGGACGGGGGGCTTGTTTTGGTGATTACGACAACGATGGGGATGTGGATGTATTCATTGTCAATTTAAATGACGGGGGTGTATTGTTGCGTAATGAGGGCGGGAATCGCAACAATTGGTTGCTAATTCAACTTGTTGGCCGGACGAGTAACCGGGATGGCGTTGGGACGACGGTGAAGGTGCGTACCGGTGACAGGGTGCAGGTAGCGCAGAAAAAAAGCGCCAGCGGTTACCTTTCCCAGAATGATCCCAGGTTACACTTCGGATTGGGAAAGAATGAGGTTGCCGGACGCATCGAGGTAATATGGCCTTCCGGTAAAGAACAGGTGTTGGAAAATATCCCCGGGGGTCAAATTCTCACCATAACGGAACCTTTGGATACGGCGGACGATGCGCGGTAGGAGTACAATTCTCATTATCGTTATTGTAGCCGTGTTGATTGTTGGTTTAACCACCGTATCTCTGGTAAGCGCGAAACATGAATCACTGACGGGAATGCTTATTTTCTGTCAGGTTCCTGCCGATATGACGAATATGGATTATCGGACCGGAGGGGATTGGCGTTATCCTTCCCAGACCCGCATTGTGGCTGTGGACCCCAAGCATCCGGAGGGTACGTTAAAGGTGCTGACGGGAGATTTTTACTCCGCCCGTGCCCCGGAAATTTCCTATGACGGCAAACGTTTGCTCTTTTCAGGGCAGCGCAAAAAGGATGAACCCTGGCAGATATGGGAGATGAACTTAGAGGACTTAAAGGTCAGACAGGTAACCTCCGGCCCCGGAGGGGGGACCGATCCCGCCTATCTTCCCGATAGACGGATTGTGTTCAGCGGTCTGATAACGGACAGTACGGTTGGAACCGGTCATATTCTCTACACCTGTTCCCTTGACGGATCCGATCTAAAACCTATTACTTTTCATCCGCATTCGGATTTTGCTTCCACCGTTTTACAGGACGGACGCATTCTTACCATCAGCCGGCAGTTGTATCCTTCGCCGGGCGCGGCGATGCTGATGGTTCTGCGACCAGACGGCACCAAGGCCGAATTGTTTTACGAAAATCGGAAAGATGGTTGGCCAAGCAGCCGTGGACGGGAAACCGGTCACGGGCAAATAGTATTTGTCGAGTCCGATCCGAATTACTGCGGGGGAACAATAGTGGCTGTTTCCCGGAATCGACCATTGCACTCGAGAATGGTTCTTACCGCGGGGATTGAAGGAAAATTTCATTCGGTCTTTCCCCTGTCTACGGGAAAACTGGTTGTTTCCTATCGTGAAACCGATGTCGGACGCTATGGTCTGTTTGAGTTTGATCCGATAAAGAAACGTTTGGAGCAACTCATATACAGCGATCCGGATTATCACGCCCTGGAGCCGGTGATGGTCGCGGAACGTCCCCGACCCAAAAAGCTCCCGAGCATTGTCAATGAACAAAAGACAACCGGATCGCTTCTGTGCCTGAATTCCGATATGTCCGACCTGCCGGCTGTCAACAACCCTTCATCGGTCAAAAGGGTGCAGGTATTGGGAATTCGGAATAATTGGGGAGAGGTTCCCGTGGCGGAAGATGGATCTTTTTATATTGAGCTCAAGGCCGACA
>JALUTR010000262.1 GCA_027021785.1 Fidelibacterota bacterium
AGGAGAAGGCTAAGGCTCAGGTGCGGGATTTGAAATCCGCCGGGCGGATAATGCGCGAGAACAATCTGTTTCGGACCGGTGTTCCGATATAATAGACAAGGGGCTTACGCCTGATGAGGGAATACCTTTTAATGGATTTATTCTTTATCCTGTTCTCATTGGTGTTTATGGGGTTAGTGGTTTATTGGTTGTTCTAAAACCGAAAGTTCAATTCAGGATGCGTTGATATTCCACAGGGCGCTGACGGGTAATGCAAGTAATTTCGGGCCAAACGGAATTATCTGATTTCCGGTATACAAAACGATACCTTGTAAAAATCGGTCACCGTTTTGTTCAGCAAGTGTCCGTAGTCCGGAAAAATTCTTCTTTTTCACCGTGGCGGAAGCTTTCACTTCCATACCGACTAAATAACCCCTGCGATCTTCCATTACAACATCTACCTCGATGCCGGTTAATGTTCGGTAATGAAAAAGTTGTACTTGTTTTTCCGCCCAAGTCAATTGTTTACATAATTCCCCGATTACAAAGGATTCCAGAAGATGTCCGAAAAAGGCAGGATTTCGATTCAGAGTCTCACTGGTTTGTCCGGTCAGAAAAGCCGTTAGTCCCGAATCAATAAGCTGTATCTTAGGTGCTTTAATCACTTTTTTGCCCGGATTGGAGGACCAGGCGGATAATGGCGTAAACAGATAGGTAGCCTTCAAAAGACTTAAATAACGTTTCAGTGTCGTATTGGGAATGCCTGAGCTACGGGATAATTCGGACATATTCAGTAATCCTCCCACGCGACCGGCTATTAGGGAAAGTAGGCGTGGCATATCGGTCAAACCTTCGATGTTTGCCAGGTCACGAATATCCCGCTGGAGGAGCGCGGTTATATACGCTGAAAACCAGGCGTCACGGCGCCTCCCCGGTGTCCTTTGTACGGCTTCCGGAAACCCACCGGCCAGAACAGCCTCCACGTAATCTGCGTCGAATCGGTGGTCGGACAAGTTTGATTGTTTGGCAAACACCCAGTCCACAAAACTTTCTTTTCGGTTTCGCATTTCCCCCTGCGAGAGCGGCGCCAGAGTGATGATTTCCATTCGTCCCGCCAATGATTCGGACAATCGGGGTAACAGGAGGACGTTCGCCGATCCCGTCAGGAGAAAGCGACCTGGTTGGCGATTCCTGTCTACCGATATTTTAATTGCCGGAAACAACGTCGGCGCTTTTTGGATTTCATCGATGATGACGTTTCCCTTGAATCCATTTATGAATCCTTGAGGATCGAAACTGGCCGCAGCCAGGGTTGTGGCGTCATCCAACGTAACATATGATGCGGAAATGGCGGTTGCCAGCTTTTTGACCAGGGTGGTTTTTCCTGTCTGGCGTGCTCCGTTGAGAACCACTACCGGGGTATCGGTCAATGCCAATAACAGGTTATCTTCAATATTCCGCCGATACATGGTTGAATATTAACCACTAATTGGTGAATATTCAACCATTATCCGGTCATGATTATATTACAGTGTACTTGGTTTTTGGCTCTTGGTTCTTGGCTCTTGGTTTTTGGTTCTTGGTTTTTGGTTCTTGGCTCTTGGCCAATGGTCCTTGTCCACCGGCGGCCCTTGTTTTCTCCTATTCCGAAAAACAAATTAGGGCTAATTTCCACCATGGCTTACATCGGTCCCGATTTCTACAATATTGAATCCCTCCTGTCCGAAGAAGAATTGCACATTCAGCGCACGG
>JALUTR010000263.1 GCA_027021785.1 Fidelibacterota bacterium
ATGTTTTTCCTGTGTTTCCTTCCACACGCCATATAACCCACGGGAGCATATCCACCGGTCGCGGCAATATATCCGACCAGCCAAGTTTTGTCAATAGCGAAATCGTAGAAATAAAATTTGATTGCAGGAAGTCGATACGGTAAATTCGCCTCTCTTTTTCAGCAGAATTTAATCCAGAAATAATATATGAATAAGAAATTAACTCCACGGTATATCGTCATCGCCCTTGTCCTTATCTGGGCTATCTATGCTCTTTGGCCGACAATTCGCTACCATACCTTATCTCCCGATGAGAAAGAGAACTTACGTGCAAACGGTACATTGCAGGAACTGGAAGCCAAAACAATCAAACAAGGGTTGGATTTAAAAGGCGGTATGTACATTGTACTCGAAGTAGATATCCCTACCTTGGCTTCAAATTTAGCCACCAATAAGGATAAAAAATTTGAACATGCGCTGACTGAAGCGAAATCGCAATTAAGTTCCGGTTCTCCGGACATTGATTTCTTTACCATCCTGGGCCAAATCGCAGAGAAACGCCAAATACGGCTACGACGATATTTCAACGAGTACGGCGCCACCAACAATGAAGTCTTGAACCGTTTGCGCGACGAAGCGAATGACGCGATTGATCGCGTTTTGGAAATCCTGCAAAACCGGGTTGACCAATTTGGTGTTTCCGAGCCGACGATACAAAAACAGGGCAATCACCGGATCGTGGTGGAACTGGCCGGTATCCAGGATACGCAACGGGCACGGGCTTTATTGCAAAACACCGCTCTGCTGGAATTTTATATCGTAAAAAGTCCTGAAGTAGTCAACGACCTGTTAATCCGTATCGACAAAATACTCAAGGGCAGTTCCGAGCTGGATGAATTGGCTCTCACCGAAGAAACGGCGGACACAACAAAACCGAAAGAAGAAGCGCCGGTGAGTGAAGATGAAGTCGTATCCGTCAGCGAATTGTTCGGCGAAGAAACAGGTGAACTTTCCGAAGAAGACACCACTGCCGACACTTCAGTGGTTGTTGACAAACGGTTGTTTGAAGAGCGTCCCTTTTCTTCGCTTTTGCGCAATCTTGGAAACGATATCGGAGTACCCGAGAGCAATGTTTACGCTGTAAATAAGATTTTGGCGTTACCGGAGATTCAGGCCAAGCTGGAAGCCGAAAACGGACAATTCATGTTCGGCAATGAACCGGAAATAATCACCGATGCCGGCGGGAAGAGAGAACGTCTTTACCGGTTATACTACCTGGAAAGGGATCCCGAGCTGACCGGTGGCGTGATCGAAGAGGCACGGGCAACGATCGGAGGACAAGCCAGCGGCGCTTCCGGACAGCCGGTAGTACTTCTGGACATGAACAGCGAGGGCGCCAAACAATGGGCCCGCATTACCGGTTCCAATGTTGGTCGGCGGGTGGCAATTGTCCTGGATAAAAAGGTTCACATGGCGCCGAACATTCGCGAAAAAATAACCCGCGGGGGCACCCAGATCGAGGGCTTTGCCAACATGGACGAAGCCAAGGACCTGGCTATTGTCCTACGTGCCGGCGCGCTACCGGCCCCGGTCAAAATCATTGAAGAACGAATCGTGGGCGCTTCCCTGGGATCGGACTCCGTGCGCAAAGGAACCCTGTCCGTCCTGGTGGGCCTGGCTCTGGTGTTACTGTTCATGGTATTTTATTATAAGTTGGCCGGATCAATTGCCGACTTCGCTCTGGTCTGGAACATTGTATTGGTTTTGGCTGTTCTGGCGTCCTTGGGGGCGTCCCTGACTCTGCCGGGTATTGCCGGGTTAATTCTGACCGTCGGTATGTCGATTGACGCAAACGTAATCATATTCGAACGGATCCGGGAAGAATTACGCAAGGGGAAGACGCCGCGCGCCGCCATTGACGCGGGGTACGACCGGGCCCTGACCACAATTATTGACGCCAATACCACCACGATCATTGCGGCGCTGGTTTTATATCAATTCGGGACAGGGCCTATCCGCGGCTTTGCAACGGTTCTGTTCTGGGGGATTATAATTAGTATGTTTACGGCGATTTTTGTTACACGAACTATCTTTGCTGCTATTACGCAACGTAAGGGCATAACAAGGCTGAGCATATGAGATTTATCAGAAAGACAAACATTGATTTCATGAGTCAACTCCGGTTGGGGTTTATTCTCTCCGGTTCCGTTATCTTGGCGGGTTTGATTTCACTCTTCCTGCAGGGTGGCCCCAAACTCAGCATTGACTTTAAAGGCGGCACCTTGGTGGCGGTTTCTTTCACGGAAGAAATGGACATTAACAGCATCCGGGAAGCGCTTTCAGACGTCACCATAGGAGAGACTCATTACGATTTCAGTAAAGTGGAAATAAAACATTTCGGAGGTTTGAACAATATTTCCGCGCGTATACCCAGCGTGGAGCCGGAACCGGATAACCTGGGTCAGGCAATCGTGAATCACTTATACAAGTCCTTCCCGGGGAAAGTACCCCCTAATACCAAGGATTTTCTCCTGGAAATTGAGAAGGTGGGGCCGAAAATCGGCGCCGAATTAAGCGGAAAAGCGGTCATGGCGATCATCTCCGCCCTGGGATTAATTCTGCTGTATATTTCCGTACGCTTTGAATTCAAATTCGCCCTGGGGGCAATCGCGGCCCTGGCGCACGACGTTTTAATCACCCTGGGGATATTCTCGATTATGGACTACGAAATATCGCTTTCCGTTATCGCCGCTTTCATGACCATCGTCGGATATTCCCTGAACGACACGATCGTTATTTTTGATCGCATTCGCGAAAATCTGAAAGTGCGCCGTCGCGATTCTTACCAGGATGTGATCAATTCCAGTATCAACGAATCTTTAAGCCGAACCATCATCACATCCCTGACGACCTTTTTTGTGGTATTCGTACTCTGGTTGTTCGGCGGTGAAGTGATTCATAATTTCGCATTCGCGATGATCGTCGGTGTTGTCGTCGGTACTTATTCAAGTATTTATATCGCCAGTCCGATCGTCGTCCTCTTACACGAAAAACAAGCAACCAAATAATCTTTTTACTTTGGCGGAACCTTCGCACGATCGCTGCTCTATCCGGGCAAACGGTTGGGTGAATGTTCACAGCCGTTTCACAGAACGTGACTTTCCCGGGAAACGAATACGGCCAATAATTTTTCATGTTGAACTTTTGTCCCGGCCCACGGAGAACCCGGGACACTCGTGCTTAGTGACTACGGTTAAACAGTTCAAGCGATAAAAGTCGGGGTGGGAGCTGGTTCCCCGGAGAAAAAATTGCCAGGACAAACCCTCGCAAAGAGAATTGACCGGGCCACAGAAAAACATACTTGACAATGAAGGCTAAAATAATTTTTCTCTACACCATGCTTTGTCTCATCTGGGGCACAACCTGGTTAGCAATCAAGATCAGCTTAAACGAGGGCACCCCACCGCTATTGGGGGCGGGACTACGCTTTTTATTGGCCGGAATTGTTCTGTGGGGCATTTTTTTCATCCGCCGCGAATCCTTACCATGGGATAAAAAGGCGATTGGAATCTACCTGCAATTCGGATTGTTGAATTTCAGTCTAAGTTATGGCATTACCTATTGGGCAACGCAATATATCTATTCGAATCTTTCGGCCATCCTCTGGGCCGGGTTTCCTTTCGTGATCGCCGGTATTGCCCACCTGATGTTGCCGGATGATAAGCTCACGATCAGAAAATTTATCAGCATTTTAATCGGGACCACGGGCGTGATTTTAATCTCGATTGAGGGACAGGTTCTGGGAGGAAAGAATGTGACGCTTGGCATTTTAGCAATTATCATCGCAGTTCTCATCGCCGCCTGGCCAAATGTTTATCTGAAGAAACACTACCGAACAGTCAACACGCTCCAGCTAAATACGGTCAGTCAGACGATCGCCGGTATTACACTGGTGGCAGCCTCTTTTTGGCTGGAATCCGATCGAACCATGATCTGGAGCGATATTAATATTATTGCGCTGGTCTACTTAGCGCTCATGGGTTCCGTTGTCACCTGGTTGATATACTTCTGGCTCTTTTCCCAAATTTCGGTAACGCAAATTTCCTACGTCGCTTTTTTCCCCCCGGTAATAGCAACCATTATCGGATGGTTGATCCTGGATGAAAAACTTACCAACCCGGCAATCATAGGCGCCCTGTTGGTACTCACCGGGGCGCTGTTAATAAATTTTCCGGGGAAAACAAATGACGTGAGGGCTTAGCAATCCAATTCTGCCGTTTGTATATTTACGTACTTTCAAAACCATACTTTATGATACATTTTGCGACGTTTAACACTCCTTTAGGTCTGATGGCTGTCAGTAAAAACGAGGATGGAGTTTGCCGGGTGATGTTTCCGGAGGCTCATCCATTTGGAACCCGTTTGAAACAATTATACCCAAATGAAATTATTGTGGAAAATCGTGCCGCCTTAGGGGATGCGAGGCGTCAGCTAAGTGAGTATTTTTCCGGGAAACGTACTTCTTTCAATCTGAAATTTCATCTGTCCTTGCCCCCCTTTTACAAGAAGGTGCTAAAGGAAGTGGCAAAGATTCCCTATGGCAAAACGGTTTCCTATAAAGACATCGCCGAACGCGTGGGTAATCCGGCAGCCGTTCGCGCAGTGGGCGGTGCGAATGCGCACAACCCGCTTCCAATCCTGATCCCCTGTCACCGGGTAATAGCCCACGACGGTTCCCTGGGAGGGTATGGAGGAAGACCGGAACGAAAAGCATTTTTACTGGAATTAGAAAGAGCATTGTAATATGAGTCAAACACAAGAAGAAATCAAAACACCTAAATTTTGTTTTTTAATCCCTGTCCAACCCGCGAAGGAAGGCGCGAACGACTTGTCAACCATGAACGCCGATACCGATCCTTTACCCGCCATTTCCGTCAAGACACCGACGGAAGGGGATATCATGCGTAAAAGCGCCAAAACCAATGAATTCCCTGTCAATTTAACCTTTGTATCGTGAGATCCTTTCTTCATAATGATAAAATCAATCATTTGGCAAAACTTTAAAAATAAAATTCTGGCCGGCCTGTTCGCGGTCGCGCCGGTCGCGCTGACCTTTTACATCCTGAAGGGACTTTTCTCGTTCCTGGACAAATTAACCGCGCCGCTGCTTAAACAATTCAACATACAAATTCCCGGTTTGGGAATAATCCTGACCCTGGTACTCGTCTATTTATTGGGACTATTCGTCACCAACGTGCTGGGAAGACGGCTTTTTTCCTGGGGGGAAAAGATTCTTACCACCATCCCTTTGGTAAATACGATTTACAACACCATAAAACAAATCACCCAGGCTTTTACAGGGAACGCCAATCGAACGTTTGAGAGCGTGGTCTACCTGGAATATCCGCGTAAGAACCTTTGGACAATGGCTTTTGTCACCGGAGAATCGAAGAACAAAGAGGGCCTTGAATATCTGCACTTATTTATTCCCACCACCCCTAATCCGACTTCGGGCTTTTTCATCATGATTCCCAAAGGGGATGCCATTCCCGCCAATATCAAAGTTGAAGACGGATTAAAGGCGGTAATATCGGGTGGAATGTTAGCGCCCAAACGCCACAATGTCGGCCGTATCGGGGAGAATAAGCCCTAAGGGCAAATGGCGATTCAGTACCTGGACGGTATCCGGTTTTATCGATCTCTGAACGCGGGGATACAACGGGTCATTTCACGCCAGGATCATCTGAACAAAATTAACGTATTCCCCGTTCCGGACAGCGATACCGGGACCAACCTTGCTTATACATTAACGACAGTCATCGAACGAATAGACCAGGAAGTTCATTCCGGTATTGATCGAATGACCGCTATTATTGCCGACGCGGCCCTGGATGGGGCGCGTGGTAATTCCGGAGCTATCTTCGCCCAGTTCCTGGTCGGTTTCTCGGAGGGAGTAGGCAAACACGCTTACCTGTCGACCAGGCGTTTCGCGAAAGCCCTCCGGGTGGCGCGCCAATACGCTTACGACGCTCTGGTGGAACCCCAGGAAGGCACGGTCCTTACCGTTATTTCCGACTGGACCGAATCCATATCAAAGCTCAGCGCCCAAATCACCGATTTCAAGGAATTGACGGCTCACGGCCTGAAGCGCGCAAAGACCGCTCTGACGGAAACTCCCGGGAAACTGGCTGTCCTGGCGAAAGCCGGCGTGGTCGATGCCGGGGCCCAGGGATTTGTGGACCTTCTGGAAGGCATTCAGGAGTTTATCGATAGCGGCGACTTATCAAAAACGGTCAGTATTCCTATCCCGGCCGGAGAAACAAGTGCCGAAAATATAAATTACGATACGCAATACCAATTTTGTACCGAATGCACCATCGCCGGTGACACCATTGACCGAATTGCCCTGAAAGAGGCCTTACTGGAGCACGGGAACAGTATCGTTCTGGCCGGGACAAAACGCAAGGTAAAAGTACACATCCACACCAACCAGCCTAAAACCGTTTTGGGAATCAGCAGTCGGTTCGGTCAACTTACCGACGAAAAAGTGGACGATATTTTCCGTCAACAAAGGGACGCCCACCGGGCGCACAAGGAAATAGCCATCGTCGTTGACTCCGGTTGTGACCTGACCGAAGATTTGTTGGACAAATACAATCTCCACATGGTTCCCGTGCGGCTCAGTTTTGGGAACGACCATTATGTTGATAAAGTAACCATGACGGGAGATGAATTCTGGGATGAATTAAAACACAACCCGGTTCATCCCAAAACGTCCCAGCCGACGCCCGGTGACTTCCGGCGTCAGTACCAATTCCTGTCAAGCCATTATCAATCCGCCATCTCCATTCACCTGCCGGCCAAATTAAGCGGAACAATGCAATCGGCGCTGAACGCTTCTAAAGCGATTCCGGATTTTCCGGTGACCGTTATTGATTCGCTGAGCGGGTCTATCGGAGCCGGGTTGATCGCGATCCGCGGCGCCGAAGCGATCGAAGCCGGGCGCGCATATGATGAGGTCGTATCCATCGTTAAAACAGCCGTTAAAAACACCGTCCTTTACATTGGCCTCGATACGCTGGAATATGTGGTAAGAGGCGGACGCGTGGCCCGCTCCAAGAAAGTATTGGCGGATTTACTTCGGTTAAACCCCATTTTATCCTTTACCGAAAACGGTGTCGAATCGATAGGAATTACCTTTGGTCGTAGAAATAAGACCGATAAATTGGTGCGGTTCGTAACGAAACGATTACCCCCCGATACTCCTTATCGGGTCGGCGTATCCCATGCAAATCATGAGGAGGAAGCCCGCAAAATAGAGGAGATATTTGTTGAAAAAATTGGTCGCGAAAATGTTTTCTTTTCCGAGATTGGTCCGGCCCTGGGCTGCCATTCCGGACCCGGAGGACTGGTAATCGCTGTCCAAACTCTGGAGGATTTACGCAATGGATAATACCTTTTTACAATTAACATTCCTGCTGATCATTAGTTACCTGACAGGTTCGATTCCAACCAGCATAATTGTCAGTAAGGTATTTTACGGCATCGATATACGCGAACATGGGAGCGGAAATGCCGGGGGAACCAATGTCTACCGGGTTTTGGGATGGAAACCGGCCCTGTTTGTCACGCTGGTGGATATTTTCAAGGGCTGGTTACCGACAGCCGTCTACGCCGCGTATTTATTCCGTGGGCAACCGATCAATGATCCGGGGGTGGTTCAAATCCTTTGCGGCTTTGCGGCGGTACTGGGCCATACCTACACGATTTTCGCCGGATTCAAAGGCGGGAAGGGTGTGGGGACTCTGGCCGGAATGATGATCGCCTTATTCCCGGTGGCAATTCTCCTTTGCCTGATCGTGTTTGTCCTGACGCTGATAATCACCGGGTATGTATCCTTAAGCTCTATTTTCGCATCGGCGGCGTTGCCGATATTTTTATTAATCCTTCCGCCCCTGTTCGATGTTACACCACCATCCCTGTCCCTGTTGGTTTTCGCCCTTCTGGTTCCCTGGTTTATTATCTACACCCATCGCAGTAATATTTCCCGCCTGCGGGCCGGCACGGAAAACCGCTTTGAAAAAGCGATGATTTTACGC
>JALUTR010000264.1 GCA_027021785.1 Fidelibacterota bacterium
CCTCGGTTATCGCCAGGCGCGCGCACGTCTCATAGGCCCTGGCAAGACCCTTCTTGCCCAACTTGATTCCGCCAAAAAAGCGAATGACATATAAAACGCCATTTACCAGTTGATGTTTGCGCAACACGTTCAATATGGGTACTCCGGCGGTACCGGCCGGTTCACCGGCATCGGAATGATTCTCGACTATTCCCGTCGCTTCGTAAGCGCGATAGGCCCAACAAATATGTGTCGCTTTGTGATACTCTTTCCGCAACGATCGCAGTTGGATGGCGACATCCCCCGGCCCGTTCAGGGGATGCAAAACACCGATAAATTCGGAGCGCTTTTCTTTATATGAAACCTGGTTTATTGTTGCCGGTGTGACCACTATTTTTTTCTGAACGACAGTTTTACCGGAACCCCCTCAAGTTTGAAACTCTGTCGCAGTTGATTCTCCAGGTAACGCTGGTAGGAAACCGGAATGAGACCGGGAAAATTGGCGTACAGGGCAAAGATTACCGGCGCCTGGTTGACCTGGGTAATATACTTGATCCTGATCATTTTACCTTTAATCGCCGGGGGAGGCATGTTAGCGGTAGCCTTCCGGAGCCATTCGTTCAATTCGCTTGTGGAAATCCGTTGCTGACGGGCCTGGTGCACGTTCCAGGCCACGTCCAGGACCTTGGACACA
Source organism: Fidelibacterota bacterium (assembly GCA_027021785.1). Lineage (GTDB taxonomy): Bacteria > Fidelibacterota > Marinisomatia > Marinisomatales > JAADGP01 > JAADGP01. The sequence goes on from JALUTR010000264.1 coordinate 674, forward strand.
CGTTGTTTCGTGAGCGCGGAAATAAACAACACCGGATAATGGGACAATGACCGAAACTGATCGACCATTTCCTCCATAAAATCCTGCATGGTATTGGCATCTTTCGTTACCAGGTCCCATTTATTCACGATGATGACCAATCCTTTTCCTTTTTGAATGACTTGCTCCAGGATGGTTTTATCCTGTTTGGTAAATCCCTTTACCGCATCGATCAATACCAACACTACATCGGCGCGGGCGATGGCTTTATGGGTTCGCACACTGGAATAATATTCGATGTTGTCCGTCACCTTCGATTGCTTCCGCAATCCGGCGGTATCGATCAGAATAACATCCTTACCGTACCATCTTAGATGGGTATCGATTGAATCCCGGGTGGTGCCGGCAACCGGGGTTACAATGGTCTGGTCTTTTCGTAATAAGGCGTTTGTCAGTGACGATTTGCCCACGTTAGGCATTCCGACAATTGCCAGGGACATTTCTTCGGTGGTTAACTCCTCAGGGAGTTCTCTCTGTAATTCAAGTTTTTCGACGATTGCGTCCAACAGATCACCGGTCAAGCGTCCGTTCAGGGCCGAGATCGGGAGCACAGGTTCCAATCCCAGTTCATGATACAGAAAGATTTGATCATCCATCTTCATGGAGTCACATTTATTCACGACCAGAACAAACGGTTTACCGGCCTCCCTGACCAGTTGCGCCAGGGCATGGTCGCTGGGTGTGGGAGAAACCCTTCCGTCGACCATGAATAAAATCAAGTCCGCTTCCCGCATCGCCAACACGGCTTGTTCGCGGACGGCGGCATTGAAAATATCGGCATCATCGGGAATATATCCACCGGTATCCACAAACGTTAAATTGAAACCGGTCCATTCCACGTCACCGTAGATGCGATCGCGGGTTATTCCTTCTTGCGAGTGAACGATCGCTTTGCGACTTTTCAGAACGCGGTTGAAAAATGTCGATTTCCCCACATTGGGACGACCGACAATTGCTATTATGGGGTTGGTTTTCATATCATATCAATTCTAAGGTAGC
>JALUTR010000265.1 GCA_027021785.1 Fidelibacterota bacterium
CCCTCGGGCACAGCTTTGTCCCCCCGGCTATCCACGCGGGCGGTCTGCGTTATCACGGCGATGCGCCGTTATTATGTCACTTGGTAAAGGAAGGACTCATCGGCGCCGAAGCATACACACAAGTTGAGGTCTTTGAATCAGCCATCATATTCGCCAGAAACGAGGGCATCATTCCCGCGCCGGAATCCAATCACGCCGTCCACGGCGCCATCAAGCATGCCCGGCAGGCAAAAGAAGAGGGTAAAGAAACAACCATCCTCTTTAACCTGTCCGGACACGGTTTCTTTGATATGGCCGCTTATACAAATTACCTGGCCGGCAACCTGGTTGATCATTCCATGACCGAGGAAGAAGTACGGGAAAACCTGGAGAAATTAGCCGGATTACCGCTTAGCTTCCCGGGCTGAATCTTCTCCTACAATATTAATGAGTTTTCAATCCGGCCGTTAATAGTCGGATTGGAAACTCATTTTTATCTTTCCTCACCTTCCGCCTGGCGGATTGATTTTCCGAAATATCAGGATATCGCTGCGCTTTCCGCCGATCGGCGAATCCGGAACCCGACTTTCATCGGGAGTTCCCGATCCCGGGTTCCTGTCCGCCGGGAACATCACCCGTCAATACGGCATTACATAGCGTATTCCTATTCTCTCGTATTTTATTCGACCACTGAAACGTCAATTAGTAGGGGGCTGTTTTTACTCCCTTTTAGTCCTAAATTTACTCGATGTCAACTTCTCTGAATAAGACGATTGCGCAATTCCTGGATCAGGCCAAACGGTCGAAAATAGATCCGCATGAGCTCCTCGAACTCGCGCAACGGCTACAGAACAATGATGTGTCGCCAACCACGATTCATGAGTTTTTAAAATTAGGTCATTATCCCACCGTAAACTCAGGTTTCACCCGCTCCGATCTGCGGAAAGAATGGTTTTCGGCACTGGTGAACCTGCTCAAATTGTCCAGGTATCATTTCGGGTACCTGATGCGACAGAGAGCCGAACAATACGCCGATAAACCGTTATTCCAGTTAATCCTTGGGAAACAGGTAAAATCATGCTCTTACCGGGAAAGCTGGGAGAGAATCAAGCAGATCGGCCGCTCAATTCTCTGTTTCACAGAGAAAACCGAGAATCCGGTAATCGGTATCTACACCCCTAATTCCCTCAAAGGGGCCTTGGTGGACTTAGCCTGCCTGTCATTTAATTTTCGCGTGGTCCCGATTCCGGCCAATGTATCGGAAAATCACCTGATTTACATTTTACATCATTCCGGAATCACACATTTATTCCTGGGAGGAACAACACCCTGTTCAAATTTTCAACAAATTCCCAAACAGTCATTGCAACTATCGGTAATTCAACTTTCCGATACCGATCATGTTGACTACTCCGCCATCTCGTGGGATTCGTTTATCGCACAGGGGGTTGGTGCTTCCGACAAAAAATTGTTCGATCGTTTTTCCTCCGTTGGAATGGATGAATTGGCTTCGGTAATGTACACGTCGGGAACCACGGCCGATCCGAAAGGAATTATTTTTACGCAAACCAACATTATCTCCAAGCGATTTGCGCGGGCGTTGGCATTACCAGAATTTTCTTCCGCCGAGGTTTTTTTGTCCTATTTGCCCTTGTATCACACCTTCGGCCGTTTCCTCGAATTGTTGGGGACAATATTCTGGGGAGCAACCTATACCTTCGCCGAATCCCCGGCCTTTAAGGCCCTGTTAAAAGATTTTCTATTAGTAAAACCAACCGTATTCATCAGCATTCCCAAGCGGTGGATTCAATTAACGGAATTTTTAAGCTCGCAAATCAACCTTGAAGAGGCGCCAACCGAAAAGATCAAAGACAAACTGAAGCGGATCACCGGCGGGCGATTAAGATGGGGACTGTCCGCAGCCGGGTATTTGGATCCGGACATATTTATTTTCTTCCGGAAACACGGGATCAACCTGTTAAGCGGCTATGGAATGACGGAAGCCACCGGCGGGATTACCATGACCCCTCCCGATGACTACCAGCGCGATTCGGTAGGAAAGCCCTTACCGGGAATAGATGTAAAACTGTCGGAGGATGGCGAGTTGCTTTTGCGCGGCCCGTATATATCACCCGGCTATTTTCATGACACCGAGCAGACTAACCATACTGACGGTTGGTTTCACACCGGGGACATTTTTCGGGAAAAACGGGGACATTATTACATCGTTGACCGGAAAAAAGAAATATACAAAAACAGCCGGGGACAAACCATCTCGCCGCAAAGAATCGAAAATATGTTCCAGGATTTCGAAGCCGTCAAGACGGTGTTTTTGGTGGGCGATGGCCGGGAATACAATACCTTACTGATTTATCCCGATTTCGAACATACACCGATCGAATTTAAAAAAGGCAATGAACAATCAATCAGGGATTATTTCAGTTCCCTGGTTCAATCCGTTAACAGCTTTTTAGCCCCCTATGAACGAATTGTCAATTTTGCTCTGATTCAACGTGACTTTTCTACTGAATACGGGGAACTGACACCTAAAAAAACGTATAAACGAAAAGTCATCCTGAAAAATTTCGCGTCCATAATCGAACCAATGTACGCCAAAAATTACATCAGTTTGGTTTATGACGATTATGAGATCCAGTTGCCGAATTGGTTTCTCAGAGAAAAGGGAATCATAAGATCGGATATTACCTGGGATGGTCGTGAAATACGAATCCGTAATCATCACGACAAATTACCTTTGCAATGGAATGGGGAAACGGTGCTTGTCGGTGATTATCGCTATTCCTGTCCGCAAGGTGTGCTGGATATCCAGGCGCTGTTAATGTCGCCGGAACTATGGCTTGGGAACCAATCCCTGGTGGAATTTATCGGCGATCCCATTTTCAGAATTATCGAATTCGAACGACCGACGGAAATAACGCTGAAGGAACAGGAACTGATTTTTAACCCGAATTCTTCCGGTCGAGAGTTATACGACATTTTAAAAACCAGCATCCGTGATCAAAAACCCACCCTCTCCGGTCTGCATACCGCGGCCAAATTATTGCAATGCGGCGAGCGTTATGAACTCCTGACGGCGATAAACCATTTGCACCAGGCCATTAACCAGCACCCCCATGAGATTGCGCGTATCGGATTGGCATTGCTGCACCGTATGCAATACCACCCCGCCCTCAAAATGAGACTGAAAACGCTGGAATTAATGTTGCCCCTTCTCCCGGGAGATCAATTTATCACACTCCTGTTGGACATTTATTCCTACGCTGTTCAAACAAATTCGGTGGAAATTCTGATGCTGGATGAGCAGGCCCTTCAGGAATCGCACTTCCGTGCGCTACTATCGTATCTCGGCTATTTACGACAAGAACCGGACCTGATTACGAACGACCGGATCGGACTCATCCAGTGGTTACTGGATATTGTTTCCGATTATGGAAAAGTGCACCCTTCCAGTTATGTTTGGAGTCGTGCGGAGTTAATTTGGTGGCAAATGTCACCGGTTCCCGGACCCCTCCTTACGGCCTCGGAAAAAGCTTATCACGATCTCGTTGATGGGTTTCGCAAATGGCTGGGACCCGTGTCCAGGTTGGCCATAGACAGGGAAACCGGGGACGAATATAATTGGGCGGACGTGATCGAATTTGATTCGGGCATCAACCGGGAACTCCGGAACCGGTTGCTGTCAGCCCTGACCAACACACCTTTGGTCAGGGAGGCCGTTTTTATCTTTTCGAAACGCCGACTGATACAGTTGGACGATATCCAAAGGCGCGGAATCTGGATCAGCCTGCTCGGGCGAAATCATGGAAAGAGCGTATTCCGTGTTTTGGTACAGACGCGCGAGATGGACGCTTTTAATTTTGTAATAAACGTAAACGAAGAATTGGATAAGGAATTTATTCGGGACGAAATACGGTGGCTGGTAATGACCGGTTCATCGATTCACGGTCCCAAACTGGTGGAAGATTTCGGTGGCTATTGGCCGGAATACGATCTTTACACCGAAGAATATGTCCCCGGTGAAACGCTTCATCAATACCTGGAACGCAACCGGGAAGAAATCGCCGGCAGAAAAGCCCTGGATCGTTGGCAAATGCGTTGGTTACACTTTATCTGGAATGGTTTAATGGCCTATTTTGACTTCTGGCGCCGTTCAAGTTATACGCTCCGGATTGACAACCCGTCCGCAAAAAATCTGATTATTCCCGAACATGATTATACTTCCGGTACACGCTTAATCTCGATTTCGAACCGGATTTCCGTCGGTCGCGTAGCCGACCTGGTTTTTGATTTATTCGAACGCTTTATCCTCGCCACCGAAAATGAATATCCCGGTCTGAAACGAATGGCCGATTGGGAAGTCCTTTTCACGGCCATGTTACAGACCGTCTCCGTGAAAAGGGGAATCAAAATCCTCAAGACCCTGTTGGAGGAATTACAGGACAAATCACTTCTAAACAAAGCGCAGGCACTTGGACTAACACCCAAACGGATCACCGAATTTATCGATGATGTTAACCTGAACGGTATTCTTACCAAACAGGTCGTATTCGCCGCGCTGCGTTATGAACGCTGGTTGGAACTGAACCCCGAAGCCACTTATAAAGCGCGAGGAAATATTCTTCAGGAATTATATAAAGATTACGGGTTAAACGATCTGCTGGAAGATTATCCGGAAACGCGGATCCGGTTTTTCCTGATGACCTGTTTCAAAAACGCCAATCAGACTCTTACGGAAAGGTTGCTAAAATTACAAAAAGAACTTCGGGCGCGGACAATCGGTATTGAGGAACTGGAACACAAACTGCACGAAATCCATGAATCGCTGGAATTGACCGACGAGGAAGAATATTTTTTCACAAGGTTGCTGTTCGAACATCTGGATGCCGCCGAATACGGAGAACTGATCGCCTGGGATCTGGGGACCGGCGGACGATTGGATCTGATTACTTTAACCGAGGACAAATTCGGAGACCGTTACCGAATAAGACCGCCGTTTCATCCCAAGGAAATAGCCAGGTTTCATTCTATTTTGTTACAGGCGAATTTGTCAGCGAGGTTTCAACAGGCTCACGAATTCCTGTTAATAATAAATGAAAAAGATCAACTCGTTGGTGGTGTTTATTGGAAAAAGGTGAGCCCGAAAGTGGCCTACGTGGAAAAAATCGTCATTCGACGACAGTATCAGAAACGTCACTTAAGTGTTCGCTTATTGGAGGAATTATTCAACCGCTTGCGAACCCGGCGCTTCAAGTATGTAACTGTTGGGTTCTTCCACGCGGGTCTTTTCTACAAATACGGTTTCCAGATCGATAAACAATTCGGCGGCCTGGTAAAAGTCCTCTGAGCTTATTCCGGTGATTGGTGAGACTTGCCAAGAACCAAGAACCAGGAACCAAGAACCAAGAACCAAGAACCAAGAGCCAGGAACCAGGAACCAAGAGCCAGGAACCAGGAACCAAAATTATAATCATTTGGCTCTTGGAATTTGGCTCTTGGCTCTTCAAACAATATTACTTCAACCGCTATTATCTACAAAGCATACGGGTCAAACAATAATCCCAGATTATGCATTAACAACCACGATAAATCGGGGAATTAAACGAAAAAATATTAAGAGTTAGGACAAATCATTGAACTAAAATTTTCTTACTCGGGATATTGATTTGAATCCTTATTATTTCGATAGTTTCGTTTAATTCGTTGTTCCTGTTATATTATTTGGGATAATCGAATATCGCGTACCGCGGGCGAGACTCGAACTCGCACGGCCTCGAAGCCACTAGATCCTAAATCTAGCGTGTCTACCAATTCCACCACCGCGGCATATTTAAAAAACCATCGGTTCGCCTGAAATATTCGGAAGATGTAGCCCGTTCAAATCCGCCATGACATAAACGGAGCAGGACAATCCATTCACGAAAACTCATGTCAGACCGGGTTGTTTGCTGCCTGAGAAAAAGCGATTGAAATTACAACGGAATGCCTTTCCTGAAAATGAGTGTTATTTTCCCCTGATGTTATTTTTTGAATACTCACCTTGGAACCTTCTTTCAGGCCGCAGAAGAAGGTTGTCACAGGGTTAAGGGCATTCGAATAATTCCTTAAACCTGTGTATATCCCCGATTAATGTATTGTTGCAGTTTTTTATATTTGACCTGAATTTTTTCTCCTTTGGGACTGACAACGGTAACCTTTTCATTACGCCCGATCTTTGGGCCTGCCTTAACCGGTATCCGCGCTGCCTGTTGAGGACGGTTGGGCGCTTCCTGTCGGGTTGCGGTTGGTTGACCGGCAAAACCCATGCCGGTTGTATCTTCATGTTGAATCCGGACATTTCGGACTCGTTGTTGTGCCACCTGGGGCGCCTTTTCCAACCCCTGGATACGGGTACGAAACAGCCGCTGAATAGTTGTCCGGTTCATATCGGCCATCATTTCCCGGAAAAGTTGAAATCCTTCCGTTTTATATTCCAACAATGGATTTTTTTGTCCGAACGCACGCAGGTTTATCCCCTCCCGGAGTTGATCCATGGCATAGAGGTGGTCCTTCCACTTCTCGTCGATGGTTCGCAATATCACAAACCGTTCGAACCCGCGCATAATTTCTTCCGGGATCAACGCTTCCCGCGCTTCATACACACTCTTGGCCTGTTCAAAGATAAATTGTTTAACATCCTCGGCCGTGAAATCATCCGTGCCGAGCGCTTTTTCAAGAACCGACAAATCCACATCAACCAATAGATGGGAAGCAATGGTTTGTTTTAATCGATCCCAATCCCACTCCATGGGGTGCCGGTCACGATACGTGTTGATTTCATCGTCGATAAAATCTTCCATGATTTCCAGCACTGTCGCTTTCATGTTCTTGCCGTGCAGGGCCTGATTCCGTAAATCGTAAACGACTTGCCGTTGCTGGTTCATCACGTCATCGTATTCAAGCAGGTGTTTCCGGATACCGAAGTTCCGGGCTTCGACTTTCTTTTGCGCGTTTTCGATCGCCCGGGTCACCATTCGATGGGTAATTACTTCTCCGTCTTCTATGCCCATCCGGTCCATGATGGAAGCGATCCGATCGCTGCCAAAAAGACGCATGAGATCGTCTTCCAAAGACAGGTAAAAGCGTGTGGAGCCGGGGTCGCCCTGGCGCCCGGCTCTTCCCCGCAACTGCAAATCAATCCGGCGCGACTCATGCCGCTCGGTACCAATAATATGCAGGCCGCCCAACTCCTTTACCCCTTCTCCCAACTTAATGTCGGTACCTCGGCCGGCCATATTGGTAGCGATGGTAACCGCGCCTTTTTGACCCGCGCGCGCCACAATCTCCGCTTCCCTTTGATGCTGTTTGGCGTTTAAAACATTATGAGGAATCCCCCGGCGCTTTAACATCCTGGATAACAGTTCCGAAACCTCTACACTAACGGTACCAACCAGGACCGGCTGTCCCCGCCGGTAACAACCGGTGATTTCTTCAATTACCGCATTATATTTCTCACGCTTGGTTTTGTACACCAGGTCATTATGGTCAATCCTGATGATCGGTCTATTGGTTGGGATTACCGTTACGTCCAGATTGTAAATGGCCCCCAACTCTTCGGCTTCCGTTTCGGCGGTACCGGTCATACCTGCCAGTTTATCATACAACCGGAAGTAATTCTGAAGCGTAATCGTGGCCAGTGTCTGGGTTTCCCGCTCGATCGTGACATTTTCCTTGGCTTCCAGGGCCTGGTGCAAGCCTTCGCTGTAGCGTCGACCGGGAAGGATCCTTCCCGTAAATTCATCAACGATAAGCACCTTTCCGTTCTGGACTACATATTCCACGTCCTTTTCATATAACGTGTAGGCGCGAAGCAATTGATTAATATTATGAATCCGTCCGCTGCGTTCTGCGTGTAATTGGTATGCTTTTTCTTTCTCCTCGGCTTTTTCCAGCGTTGATAAATCTTCCCGATTTTCAATATCATGGAGCATTTCCCCTAAATCGGGTATGATGAATGTTTCCGGGTTTTCGGGTGCGATCGTACTACGCCCTTTCTCAGTCAGATCAATAATGTGGGTTTTTTCTTCGATACTGAAATATAAATCCTCATCCACTTCGTGCATTTTCTTGTCCCGCAGGAATTCCGATTCCACCTCATGCACCAGTTTCTTCATACCCGGTTCCTGGAAAATTTTCATCAACTGGCGATGCTTGGGCATTCCCCGACTGCATTGTAACAGTTTTATTCCCGCTTCCCGGTCCTTGCCTTCCTTCAACAACCTTTCCGCTTCGCGAACAAGCTCGGAAACCAATGCCGTCTGCTTACGCACCAGACTCTGAACCATCGGTTTCAATTCCTGAAAGGTATTGTCCACCGGCGCATCGACCGCGCCGGAAATAATGAGCGGCGTCCGGGCCTCATCGATTAACACGCTGTCCACTTCATCGACTATTGCATAATAATATCCCCGCTGCACTTGTTCCTCGGGAGAAAGGGCCATATTATCCCGCAGATAATCAAAACCGAATTCATTATTCGTCCCATAGGTAATATCGCTGGCATAAGCCTCCCGACGTTGATCATTATCCATCGTGTTCTGGATATAACTAACCGTCAGTCCCAATCGCCGGTAAATTTCGCCCATCCATTCGGCGTCACGACGGGCCAGGTAATCGTTCACGGTTATCACATGGACTCCCCGGCCGGTGAGCGCGTTGAGATAAATGGGCATGGTAGCCACCAAGGTTTTTCCTTCACCGGTTTTCATTTCGGCCACCTTGCCCTGGTGCAAAATAATCGCCCCGATTAACTGCACATCATAAGGGACCATATCCCAGGTAATCTCCTGCCCGGTTATCTTCCAGGTTTTTCCCACCAGACGTCGACAGGTCTCTTTTACCATCGCAAACGCTTCGGGCAGTATTTCATCCAGTTTTTCCTGCTCGACCTGATAAAGGCGTTTATGTATCTCATCCCGGTCCAGATGATCCTTTGCCAACGCCCGCTCGGTTGTCTCCCTGAGATGCCTGATTTCGGCCTTGAATTCCTCCGTCCGCGCCACCAGTTCCTCATCGCTCTTTTCACTGAGGGTTTCATAGATGGCGTTTATCTGTTCAACAATCGGTTGCAAAGCTTTAATTTCACGTTCCGATTTGGTGCCGAATAATTTCTTTAATAATGTGTTTGCCATTATGTTAATTCTTTTTTTCTTTTATGTTTGCGTAGTATCCCGGTCAGTCATTTCTTTATACACGGCATCCAAAATTCCGTTCACAAAACCGGGACTTTCTTCCGTACTATACCCTCTTGCTATTTCAATCGCTTCGGTGATCGAAACCTTCGGAGGCACGTCTTCAATAAAATATAATTCGCTGATCGCCAATCGTAATATCAGGCGATCCAACCTTGCCACCCGGTCAAAATTCCAGTTCTCCAGATGGCGGGTGATTTTTTCATCAATCCAGGAACCATTATGTACGGTTTTCCAATAAAGGTCCTGCACAAATGTTCTGGTATCCTCATTAAAGTCATAGCGGGAAAGGATATCCTGTATAACCTTCTCCGGATTGTCCCGCGTAAGTTCCAGGGCGTACAACGCCTGGAGCACGCTCTCGCGCGCCTGTCGACGAGGATGTTTGTTACCGACAGTCATTTCCGTTCACCCGGTAGTGGTTTATTACAAAGAACCACGTATTTGTGGTTTTCTTTTATCTTCATCATTGCCAATAAGTACGATCCGATTAATGTTCTGATTGATGTTTGGGTCGCGACTCACCCGTTACCTTTTAATACTTCACGGGCGATGACCATTTCCTGAATTTCGGAGGTGCCTTCATATATTTGCGTGATTTTGGCATCGCGCATCAATCGCTCCACGCCATACTCCTGCATATAACCGTAGCCGCCGTGTATCTGAACACATTCACGTGCCGCATCCACCGCTGTTTGGGACGCAAACAATTTCGCCATTGAAGCTTCCTTCACATAAGATTTACGTTCATCCTTCAATTTGGCGGCTCGCCAAATCAATAAACGAGCGGCATCAACGCGGGTAGCCATCCGGGCAATCTTCGATTGAACGGCGCCGAACTGAGCAATCGGCTTCCCGAATTGTTTTCGCTCCTTTGCATAATCAATACTATGGTCCAATGCCGCCTTTGCTATTCCCAGGGCCTGGGAAGCGATTCCGATCCGCCCCCCGTCGAGCGTATGTAAAGCAATCCGAAAACCAAGTCCTTCCTCACCAATCAGATTCGCGGCCGGGACGTGGCAATCCTCAAAATACAATTCACATGTATCCGAGCCCCTGATGCCCAACTTATCTTCCTTTTTACCCGTCGAAAACCCGGGAGTTCCTTTTTCGACAATAAAAGCCGAAATCCCCTTATAACCAATCCCTTTTTGCGTAATCGCGAAAACGATCACCACACCGGAATGAATGCCGTTGGTGACCCAATTTTTGGTTCCGTTTAAAATATAATCACCGCCCTTTTTCACGGCATAGGTACGCATATTGCTGGCATCCGAACCGGATTGCGGTTCGCTCAGACTAAAGGCTCCCAGCAATTCACCAGTCGCCAACTTGGTAAGGTATTTTTCGCACTGTTGCTCGTTCGCCCAATCCACAAGCAACTGACATACCAGGGAATTATTTACCGACATTACAACACCCGCGGAAGCATCCACGCGGGAAATTTCCTCGATTGCAATCACGTAACTGACCGTATCCAGGCCGGCGCCGTTCCACTTTTCAGGCACCATCATACCCAGGAAGCCTAATTTCCCCATCATTCGAATTTGTTGAGCGGGGAACTCCGCTTTTTCATCCCGCATAATCACCCCGGGAGCCAAATGCTTTTCGGCAAATCGGCGCGCGGTCTTCCGAATTAATTCCTGTTCCCCGGTCAGATGAAAATTCATCAGATTCTTTCGATTATGACCGCCGACGCTTCCCCCCCGCCAATACAGAGGGTAGCCAACCCGGTCCGTGATCGGGTTCTTTCCAGCGCATGGACCAGGGTGGTTAAAATCCGCGCTCCCGAGGCCCCGATCGGGTGTCCCAGGGCTATTGCCCCACCGTGAACGTTCACTTTTTCAGGGTCTATTTTAAAATCATCGATTGCCGCCATCGCGACGGGAGCAAAGGCTTCGTTGATTTCCCATAAATCAATATCACCGGGCTCCATTCCGGCTTTTTTCAGCACCTTCCCTATGGCTTTTGTGGGGGCGGTGGTAAACCATTCCGGCGCGTGGGCCGCCGATGCCTGGGCAATGATGCGTAACCCGGGATTCAAATTCAAATCTTCCGCCATCTCACGGGACATAAGCAAAATCGCTGCTGCTCCGTCATTGATTTTGGATGCATTGGCGGCGGTGATTGTTCCGTCCCGTTCAAAAGCCGGACGTAGTTTGGCCATCTTCTCAAACCTTGCACGTCCCGGTTCTTCATCCTGATTAATCGTGATCGGCTCACCCTTGCGCTGAGGAACTTCCACCGGGATAATCTCCGAAGCAAACCACCCCTCGGACTGCGCGTGCTGTGCCTTGAGATACGATTTTTTCGCAAATTCGTCCTGCTGTTCGCGGGAGTATTTCTTCTCCCGGGCACAAAGTTCGGCACAGTTTCCCATGTGCATATCGTTGTATACGTCCCATAATCCGTCTTTAATCATACTGTCGATAAGTTTCCCGTGTCCCAGGCGATATCCCTCGCGCGCCTTCGGCAACAAGTAAGGCGCCGATGACATATTCTCCATACCCCCGGCAACTACGCACCGGGCATCGCCCACCTGGACGGCCTGCGCAGCCAACATCACGGCTTTCAACCCCGAACCACACATTTTATTAATGGTTAAACACTCGACATCATTCGGAAGACCGGCAAATATAGCCGCCTGCCGTGCCGGCGCCTGTCCCAATCCTGCGGACAACACATTCCCCATGATAACCTCGTCCACCTGTTCAGGATTAATCCCGGCCCGGTCGACCACACCTTTGATGGCCAGGGCGCCGAGGCGCGGCGCGGATAGTGAGGACAAGGCACCCTGGAAAGAACCGACCGGCGTTCGCCCGGCGGCAATAAGTACAACTTCATAGATCTGGGACATTCGCTGCTTCCTGTTGAGTTATGGTTTGAAAATTGGTTACATTAAATATGCTCGCCCACAAAACCCGCCTGACAACTGGCAACACGTGAAACAAACCCGGCGGATCAGGAGACAACCCCCTGATCCTTCGGGTCCCGTCGAATCGGGGCCTTATGGTGACAGTGGAAAAGATCACATTTACCGTCTTTTGAATACCTTATTTGAATGGATCATAATCCCTATTGATGCGAGGTTACCCCGCAGCTAATCCATACTTGAAATTAGTAAAATTTACTGCTATTCACATAAACTTTCGACCCCAACTCATATTATTTGGGTGACGGCGGATTCGTTGGAATCATCGCGAATAGTTTCAGGTCCTCCTCCAATGATCGACGGTTTTATTTTCCGGGACTGTTCAGAATTAATTCGCACGATCATAAGCCTTGATGATTTCCCGGACCAGATGATGCCTGACGACATCCTCTTCGGTAAGTTGCACGAAACCGATGCCATCGATTTCTTTCAGGATATCGATCACCTGAATCAGGCCCGAATCCGATTTCCGGGGCAGGTCCACCTGGGTAATATCACCGGTGATTATGGCCCGGGAATTAACTCCCAGGCGGGTTAAGAACATCTTCATTTGCATGGTGGCTGCATTTTGGGCTTCATCCAAAATCAGGAAAGCATTGTTTATTGTACGTCCCCGCATATAGGCCAGCGGAATTACTTCAATAATGTTCTTCGCCAGCAACGGTTTAAGCCTGGTTTGAGGGATCATCTCCCCCAATGCGTCATAAAGAGGCGTTAAATAAGGATCGACTTTCTCTTTCAGGTCCCCGGGCAAAAATCCAAGACTCTCGCCGGCTTCCACGGCGGGACGACAAAGGATTATCCGGTCCACCTCATGATTATCCAGGGCCGCTACGGCAAAGGCTACAGCCAGGAACGTTTTCCCCGTTCCCGCCGGACCCACACTAAAAACGATATCGTTTTCCTGTACCGTACGCACATACCGTTCCTGCCCCGGGGTTTTGGCCGAGATAGCGCCTTTCCGCCCATAATGAATCACCGCGTCCGGCACTTTGCTCTCATGCCCGTTGTCAACGGTTACAATATGAATAAGCTGCCGCACATCATCCTGGGTCAGGCTGCTTTTCCGCGATAAGGTCTGTATCATTTCATGGAAAACTTCACGGATTAAATCGATTTGAATCCGGTCTCCTTCAAGGTGAACTTCATTACCCCTTACCAGAAGTTTGGTCGCAAACGCATCTTCAATCAGTTTCAAATGGGAATCGGCCACCCCGAATAAGGCGGTAAGATCCACACCTTTTAATTCAATTGTCTTTTTCATTCCTTTTGATCTTGGCTATTTTCTGACCATTAATTTAAGGTATGCAAAAGTTTTACCCAGCTAATTACACCGAATGAGAACAACTGGCAATTACGGATTCGACGGTCTTAAAGGGTTTTTCATCGTCGTGCTTTTCATTGTTTTTAGTTGTCAGCCTTCCCGGTTTACATCACAAGGCACCCTTGAAAAAAACGCGAACTACCTGGAGCAACAGGGTTATTCGCATTGGGAAAAGCGGACAACTTCAAAAGATGCGCGCATGGCCCGCTATTATTTATCGCAGGCTTATTCCCTGAAGCCGAAGAATCCCGAACTGGCAATTGCCGTCAGTCACGCCTATTATTATGAAGCGCAATATATTGAACCCGACCCGGCCGTAAAAGACAGCCTTTTCCTGCTGGGAGCGGAAATCGCGAAGGAGGCGCTTCTGAACTCCCCCCGCGTTGTAACGGCATTACAGGATGTGGCGGGAGACAGCAACGATATTATACAAAAGGCCGTCGAGGTCACCGACGAATCGCTGGTTCCGGCCCTGTATTGGTGGGCGGCAAACATGGGGAGTTACCTGGTTACAAAAGCCGTAATGACCCGTATGCGACACCGGGAACAACTTGAAATAATTATGCATCGCGTTTTGACGCTGAATCCGAATTATTACTACGGTGGGCCATACCGCTTTTTCGGGACCCTTTACGCCCGTCTGCCAGGCGTAGCACTGTCACAATCCAAAGCCTATTTTGACCAGGCTATCACCGCCTACCCGGACTTTTTGGCCACCCGAGTGCTCCTGGCACAGTATTACCATACCAAAGCCGGCAACCGGGAACAATTTCATACCGAACTGGAAAAGGTCATTGCCGCTGATCCCACCCTGATTCCGGAGGCTATGCCTGAAAACCTGTATGAACAGGAACGGGCAAAAAAATTGCTGGAACAAGAAGCGTCACTGTTCGAGTAGTTTTGGACAACAATCGATTTATCTGTTTCCACTCTTTACACATTTATTTTAAAATCAAACCGGTAGTGTTGACGAAACACGAACTGCGGGTAAGACGATGATGACCATTTTATTGTCAGCGACCCTCGTTATCCTGTTTACCTGTATTCTCCTGTTCCTTTTTTTCCCATTCCATGTAATGGTTCGCGGAACATTGATAATGAATACTTCCGTATTTACTCTAAACGGGAAGGTGTTGTTCGGCGGGAGATCCTTCGGTGTAGGCGTTAAATCAACCCGGTTCAATGAGCTGTTTTTCGGTCCCTATTCAAAACCTTGGTTTACATTCCGGTTTAAACCGGAATCGGGGGAAAAAGCAAAAGGAGAAATCGAACCGAAAACATGGATCACCAGGATCAAGAAACAATCCTCTCTGATTAAAAGCCTACGGGCCGGTTTGGGCGCTGTTAAATGGGATCATTTTTCACTGCGGGGAATTGTTGGGTTTCAGAATCCCATGACAACCGGAATTTTCTTCGGATTGATTCACGGTATCCGATCCATTATTCCCGACGATCGGGTTACGGTTGTCATCACTCCCCGGTTTCCGATGGCAAGTCGTGAATTATCCGGATTACACACCGATCTTTCGGCATCACTGGGAATAAAATTCCGACCGGGCCTATTTGTCTGGAAAGCTGCGCAGACCTATTTAAATTTCAAACCTTAGAAAGGAGTGCTTATGAACATAACCGATTTAATAAAAAACACCCTGGAAGAACTCCAGAATCTGATGGTTTCAAAACTGATTGTCGGGGATCCGATCCAAACCGGTGATCATACGGTTATTCCCGTATCGAAAGTAATGTTCGGTTTTGGCGGGGGCGGGGGTGAGAATACATACAAAAAAGACAATACCGGAACCGGCCAGGGAATCGGTGGCGGCTGGTCAATCGAACCGGTTGCTTTTGTTGTCATCGGTCCGGACGGAGCACGTTTATTAACGATCGGGGAAAAGGAAAACGCCGTTTCAAAATTGATTAACCTTGCGCCTAAGGTCGTTGATGCCGTAAAGGATATGGTCGAAAAAAAGAGCGAGCAGTCAGAGGAAAGTGACCAATCCGGAGATGAATCTTCGTCTGAAAAATGAATTGGGTTTCATTTCATATGTTTCTTATCCCCCAATTATCCTCAACCAAAATCTCGCGGCGCAGTTACTTAGGGTATTCATAGCCGGTCGTCTTCGGAAAGGAGGATAATAATCCCTGTATTTAAATTGTTTTCCGTTGCGGTAATCGGCTATTTACTGGGCAATATCCAAACCGGTTATATTCTAACCCGGTTAACCCGAAAAGGTGATATTCATCGTAAAAACTCCGGCAAGGCCGGGGCACCCAATACAGTAGTCACTCCTGGATGGAAATATAATCTGGTTACTCTCTTTATTAATGCTATAAAAGCCACATCGGCCGTTTATATCAGTAACTTTTTGTATCCGGATGAAACGGTGTTGGCCTTTTTTGCCGGTATCATGGCTGTATTAGGGGATATTTATCCGGCGGTAATAAAATTTAAAGGAGGGAAAGGAATCGCGCCACTTTTAGGGGTGTTACTGGGTTTTGATATCAGGCTTGCCTTACTCCTGGTAATAATCGGAGGTGCGGCGGTAATAATATCGAATTATGTTATGCTGGGAAACGTGGTTATTGTCGTCCTGTTGCCGATCTTTTTGTTTTACTACGGTTATTCAACCCCTGTTATCCTGATGAGCATGTCTATCTCGATTTTGGCGATTTGGAAACACCGGATTAACTTTCAACGCCTGGTAAGCGGGGAAGAAGAAACCTTTCGATCCCTGTTTAAAACA
Source organism: Fidelibacterota bacterium (assembly GCA_027021785.1). GTDB lineage: Bacteria > Fidelibacterota > Marinisomatia > Marinisomatales > JAADGP01 > JAADGP01. The sequence goes on from JALUTR010000265.1 coordinate 16,228, forward strand.
AAAAAATGATGATTGACGCAATCTTGTCACATATTATGGAAATGTTCATATGCCCAAACGGAAAAAGGGTTACGGTGATCTCCGGTGATCGGCTTCACGCATCACGTTTCATCCGCCTGTCGGCAGATTGCCTCAGCCTCAATCCGGGCCCGTTCCTGACGAATATCCGGGAATGGAAAATATAAACGACACCATTATAAATTTAAGAGATCGTAAACCATGGATTAAGAAAAGGAGACTTTCATGCCAACCAAGTTCACCGTAAGAGATTTTATGGCAAAACATTTAATTACTTTCTCACCCGATATGAATGTTTATGCCGCGATTGACACCCTTTTAAAAAACAAAATTTCCGGCGCCCCGGTTGTTGACGAAAATGGGGAAATCATCGGAATGTTGTCCGAAATAGATTGTATGCACACGATCCTGGAAGCCTCCTACTACAACACGCCCGGAGCCTTGGTCGCCGATCTTATGTCGACCAAAGTAACCACCGTCGATGCTAATATGAGCATTGTTTCCCTGGCCGAAAAATTCATCAACAATTCCTACCGCCGATACCCGGTGGTCGAAGATGGAAAATTGGTGGGACAAATCAGTCGGCGTGATGTTTTACGGGCAATTCAAAAAATTCATAAGGCCGGGTAAGAAGAGTATAATCAAAAGTGCGATATGGTGTTCCAAACCAGGTCGCACCTTCCTTCTAAATTAACTTATTGAACGGCGGTTTATTCCTCTTTCAACTGAAGCCCCAACTCATCCAACCGTTCTTTCGATACCGGGCTGGGGGCATCATCCATCAGGGACATGGCTGATGTGGTCTTGGGGAAAGCGATTACTTCGCGGATATTCGGCGCTCCCGCCAACAGCATAACCAGGCGATCAAAACCGAAGGCAATCCCACCATGAGGTGGGGCGCCATACCTGAACGCTTCAAGTAAAAACCCGAATTTTTGTTGGGCTTCGGCATCGCTGATACCCAGCAATCTGAACACGCGACGCTGAATATCGCGTTTATGAATACGAATGGAACCTCCGGCGATCTCGTACCCGTTCACTACCAGGTCATACCCGCGGGACCGCGCCGATCCCGGATCGGATTCCAGCGTATCAAGATCTTCCGGTTTGGGCGAGGTAAACGGATGGTGCATGGCCGTGTAACGTTGTTCCTCCGCATTCCATTCGAACATCGGAAATTCAACCACCCATACCGGCTTGAAGACATTTCTATCAACCAAACCTTCCCGCTGACCCAGTTCGGTTCTTAAAGCGCCCAATGCCTGTAAGACGGTTTCGCGCATTCCGCCGACAATGAACAGGATATCGCCGACCCCGGCGTTCAGATCCCGCCGAATTTTCTGTTTTAATTCGGGACTGAAGAATTTCGAAATACCCCCGGTCAATCCTTCCTCATCCACTTTCATCCAGGCCAATCCCCCGGCACCGTAATGCTTAACAAAATCGGTAAGTTGGTCGATCATTTTCCGGCTGTACTTACTCCCCCCCTCCAGGACCAGGGCTTTGACACATTCAACCGTTTTAAAGGCATTAAACTCCGATTGGTCGGAATAGGGTTTGAACTCCTGCAGCCGCATATCGAACCGTAAATCGGGCCGATCGGTCCCGTACTTTTCCATTGCTTCATTGTAGGTGATTACCGGGAAGGAATCGGGTAAATCGATGTTTTTGATTTCCTTGAATACGGTTCGCGTCAATCCGGTACACAATTCCAATACATCTTCTTCATCGATAAACGACATCTCCAGATCGATTTGCGTAAACTCCGGTTGGCGGTCCGCCCGTAAGTCTTCATCGCGAAAACATTTTACGATCTGGAAATAACGATCAAACCCCGAGATCATCAATAATTGTTTATATGTCTGCGGCGACTGGGGCAAGGCATAAAACCGCCCGTGATGCAACCGGCTGGGAACCAGGTAATCGCGGGCGCCTTCCGGAGTTGACTTCATCAGGCAGGGGGTCTCGATTTCAACAAAATCGTGTTCCGATAAATAGCGGCGAACGGTTTGATACGTCCAATGCCGTATCAGCAGGTTTCTTTGTAATTCTTCGGTTCGAAGCTCCAGGTAGCGATATTTCAACCGGAATTCTTCCGTCGCGCTGTTGCGATCGGAGATCAGGAACGGCATTGCCGCGGCTTCGTTCAATATTTCCAGTTCACGTACCAATACTTCGATTTCACCAGTCGGAAGCTTCGGATTTACGGCCGACGGATCACGTTTTTGGACGTTTCCCTTTACGCTGATAACATCTTCCACGGACAATTTTTTCACCAGGTCGAAATCACCCTTGAAAGCGTCGGTGTTAAACACCAACTGCGTCTTACCGTATCGATCCCGGAGATCGACAAATATGACTTGTCCGTGGAGGCGTACCGAATTTACCCAACCATTCAGCGCTACCGACCGATTCACATCCTGAATTTTCAGGGTACCACAAGTATGTGTTCGTTTAAACATATCTTTACTCGAATATTAAGGACTGGAAACGTTGCTTGATATTAATACTAATTGTTGATAGAAATTGACAGAAATAGTCGCTCAACAGGCATCGGACCAACGTGGATCAAACGAGTCCCAGAGCGGGGGAACAGGCAAATTTTACAGAAAAGAATCCACTTCTCTTTTCAACGGTGTAAACGGTAATTATCTTTGCGCTACGCGAAGTCGATTCAACGCCCTCTGAAGGGACGATTCCGCGCGTGTCACATCGATTTTTTGTTTTTGTGAAAGGCGATCCTTGGCGCGTTGTATCGCCTCTTTTGCCCTCTCCACATTTATTTCATCCGACCTTTCCGCGGACTCCAACAACAGTTGCACCTTTCTACCCGTTACTTCCGCATATCCACCGCTGGTGGCAAAATAACGGGGTTCTTCATTCTCCCGGATAATTTTTATCTCCCCCACGGTCAACGCGAATACCGACTTGGTATGGTTTGCCATCACGCCAAAAAGACCGTCGATTCCGGGGCAACGGACATAAGCAACCTCCCCTTCATCATAGACCCGGGTCGGCGTAACTATCTCTAAATGAAAAGTACTCACACTCAGGCAGCCATTACTTTCTTCGCTTTTTCCACTGCTTCTTCGATCGTGCCCACATACATGAAGGCCTGTTCCGGTAATTCATCGAATTCCCCGTTTATCAAACGTTCGAATCCGTCAACCGTGTCTTCCAGGCTTACGTAACGTCCGGCAACTCCCGTGAATTGTTCGGCAACGAAAAACGGCTGCGATAAAAATCGCTGGATACGGCGGGCCCTGGCAACGACGGTTTTATCTTCATCGGACAACTCATCCATACCGAGAATAGCGATGATGTCCTGGAGATCTTTATAATTTTGAAGAGTTTCCTGTACCGTTTTGGCAACCTGGTAATGGCGATCGCCAACAATTCTTGGGTCCAAAACGCGGGAGGTGGAATCGAGGGGATCGACGGCGGGATAAATTCCCAGCTCGGCAATTTGCCGGGATAGCACGGTCGTGGCATCCAGATGAGCAAAGGTGGTGGCCGGCGCCGGGTCCGTCAGATCGTCCGCCGGCACGTACACGGCCTGGACCGATGTGATCGACCCTTTTTTCGTGGACGTGATTCTTTCCTGTAATTCACCCATTTCCGTCGACAGGGTCGGTTGATAACCAACCGCTGACGGCATCCGTCCCAACAGAGCTGAAACTTCGGAACCGGCCTGGGTGAAACGAAATATGTTATCGATAAACAACAGAACGTCTTTTCCTTCTTCATCGCGGAAATACTCCGCCATGGCCAAGGCGGATAATCCGACACGAAGACGCGCCCCGGGAGGTTCATTCATCTGGCCGAATACCAGGGTGGTTTTATTGATTACACCGGATTCTTTCATTTCGATGAGCAGATCATTACCTTCGCGTGTTCTTTCGCCGACTCCGGCGAAAACGGAAAATCCTCCATGCTCAGTGGCTATATTCCTGATCAATTCCTGGATTAACACCGTTTTCCCCACACCGGCGCCACCGAACAATCCGGTTTTGCCACCCTTGGTATAAGGTTCCAGGAGATCAATCACTTTGATACCGGTTTCCAGGATTTCGGATTCGACCTCGAAATCTTCCAGTTTCGGCGCCGGCCGATGGATCGGATATCTTTTATCCGTTTTGGGAGGTTCCATACCATCAATCGGGTTGCCCAGCAGGTCGAACATCCGACCCAGGATTTCCGGTCCCACCGGAACCCGAATTGTGTCTCCCGTATCTTTCACCACCATGCCCCGCATTAATCCGTCCGTGGTATCCATTGCGATCGCTCTTACCGTCGAATCACCGATATGTTGGGCAACTTCCAGGACCAGTATTGATCCATCCTGGCGCTCCAATTCCAGAGCGTTATATATCGCCGGGAGGTGTCCATCTTCGAAAACGATATCGATCACCACACCCATGATCTGAGTTATTTTTCCTATTTTTGCCATCTTGTTATCCTTGTGCATGTACTAAAGCTTCGGCTCCACCGACAATATCCAGTAATTCTTTGGTAATGGCTGCCTGCCGGGCCTTGTTGTATTCCAATGTTAAATCCGAAATCATTTCCGAGGCGTTTTCGGTCGCGTTTCCCATCGCCGTCATACGAGCGGCCTGTTCAGCGGCATTAGACTCCAACAATGCCTGCCACATTTGAATGTTTAAATGTCTGGGAACCAGTGAATTAACAATCTGTTCTTCCGACGGTTCAAAAAGGTACTCACCGAAGTCAACTTTTCCCTCTTCCACCAAATCTTCCGTCAGAACCAGGGGTAAAAACGTTTGGGTAATCACCTTTTGCTGAATAACATTTTTAAATTCGTTATAAATCAAAAACACTTTATCCAGGTCGTGTTTTAAATAGAGGTCGGTAATCTGCTCAACGATCGAAATAGCGTGCCCGAAATTCAATTCACGCCAGAATCCGATGTATTGGCCGATAACATTGTATCCCCGGCTCCGGAAATGATTCAGCCCTTTCCGGCCGACACAGATCAACTGTGTATCGTCTTTTTTATAAGGTTTTAATATTTCCGTGGCCCGGCGGATAATATTGGTATTAAAACCGGCACACAACCCTCGGTCGGCGGTAATGACAACAAACCCCACCTTTTCCGGTTCACGTACTTCCAACAACCGGTTGAGACTACGATCAATGGCCGGCAAAAGGTGTGTTAAAACTTCATTGATCCGATGGGCATAGGGACGCGCCTGTTCCATGTTCATCTGTGCCCGCCGCAACTTGGCTGCCGCCACCATTTTCATTGCCCGGGTAACTTTCTGGATGTTCTTTACCGAACCGATACGATGACGAATATCTTTCAGATTTGACATACAACCAACCGATTAAGACGCTTCTTTATAGGCGGCCAGAAAATCTTCGATCACTTTTCGCAGTTCCGTTTCAATATCCTCCGTGATTTCCTGTTTCTCCCGGATACGGGTCAGAATCGGACTCCCGGACGACTCAAGATAACTTAAAAACTCGCGACTGAATTCCTTGGTCTGTTGAATCGACAAGCTATCAAGATAGCCATTGACGCCGGCAAAAATCACCACCACCTGGTGTTCAACCGAAAGGGGCTCAAACTGGCCCTGGTTCAGGATTTCCACCAACCGGTATCCACGGGTCAATTGTTGCAGGGTGGCTTTATCAAGATCGGAACCGAATTTCGCAAACGCTTCCAGTTCACGAAACTGCGCCAGGTCCAGTCGCAATGAACCGGCAATCTGTTTCATCGCCTTAATCTGGGCATTACCGCCCACCCGCGAAACGGAAATACCTACATTAATCGCCGGACGAACGCCCGAGTAAAAAAGGTCCGATTCCAGAAATATCTGGCCATCGGTAATTGAGATCACGTTGGTGGGAATGTAGGCCGACACATCACCTTCCTGGGTTTCGATGATCGGCAAAGCCGTTAAGGAGCCACCGCCAAGACTATCATTTAACTTGGAAGCCCGTTCCAGTAAACGACTATGGAGATTGAAAATATCACCGGGATACGCTTCCCGTCCCGGCGGCCGTCTTAATAATAAGGACAGTTGCCGGTAGGCAACCGCGTGTTTTGAGAGATCGTCATACACGATCAAGGCATGTTTCCCATTATCGCGGTAGTACTCGCCAAGCGTGCTGCCGGCATAGGGGGCGATAAACTGCATCGGCGCCGGGTCGGAAGCATTCGCGGCGATAACGGTTGTGTATTCCATGGCTCCGCGGGCTTCCAGTTCAGCAACCACACGGGCAACCGTGGAAGCTTTTTGCCCGATAGCTACATAGATACAGTAGACAGGTGAATCAGTTTCGTGCGTATATTTCTGGTTGATAATCGCGTCGATCACGATAGCGGTTTTCCCGGTTTGCCGATCACCCAGGATGAGTTCCCGCTGCCCTCGTCCGATCGGAATCATGGCGTCAATCGCTTTGATACCGGTCTGAAGCGGCTCCTTCACCGGTTGTCGTGCCAAAACCCCCAGCGCTTTCCGCTCGATCGGCATTGATTCCCCGGCCGAAACGGGCCCCTTTCCATCCATGGGATGCCCCAGGGGATTCACGACCCGGCCCAACATTCCCTCCCCGACGCCGATTTCAACCACCGCGCCGGTTCGTTTTGCCAGGTCACCCTCCTTGACCAGATAGCTTTCCCCGAAGAGTACCAGGCCGACGTTGTCTTCTTCCAGATTCAGGGCCATCCCGAATACACCATTAGGAAGTTCGACCAATTCACTTGCCATGACATTTTCCAACCCACTTACGTGGGCAATACCATCCCCGACTTCCAGTACCTCACCCACTTCGGAAACATCGATGTGAACATCGTATTTTTCGATCTGTTCTTGTAAAAGTGCTCTTATTTCTTCGGTTTTGATTTCCATAGATTTACCAACCAATTGTTAAGTGTGTAAAAGTTCCTGCCTGAGCTGTTTCAAACGATGTTGCAGCGATCCATCGATAACGATATTTCCGATCCGGAATTTAATTCCACCAAGAAGACCCGGATCGACAGTAACCTGAAGGTCCGCTTTTTTACCGGTGACCTGTTCCAAAGACTCCCTTATCCGTATACGGATATCTTCTTCCAGCTCCAGGGCGCTGTAGGCATTAACCGACACCAGGTTCAAAACCTCGTTTTGTTTCCCCCGGTATACAATCGCCGTCCGTGGGAACAGGTGCCATTCCCTTTTCCCGGCAAGAACACCGAAAAACTCGGCCGCTATCGGGTGACATTTTTTCTTCAGAATCGCCAACAATATTTGGGTCTTGTCCTTCGGGCTGATTTTGCCGGTATGGAAAAAGGCCCTGAACGCACCATCGGTTTTTATCAGCCTGGATACAATCCCCAACGATTCCCCGACTTCAACGACGGCATTATAATGTTGGGCAACATTTATCAGCGCCGCCGCATATTGCTTCGCTTTCCGGTTAAGCTTCATGAATTGTTTTTACACTTTTTAAGGAATCCCGGATAAGCGCCAGATTTTCATCCTTTGACAAATTTTTCCCAATCAACTTACCGGCTATTTGCAGAGATAAATCCACCATTTCGACTTTTATCTCCTTTATCGCCTTTTCCTTTTCCCGCTGGATTTGTTTCTCGGCATTTTTCAGCATCGCATCCGCCTTCCCCTTGGTTTGCTCCAAGGTCTCATCTCTGAGCCGATTGGCAATAACCTTTCCTTCGGAAACAATCTTTCGCGCCTCATTTCTGGCCTTGGCAATAATGGCTTCCGATTCTTGTTGCAACCGTTCCAGTTCCTGCCTGGCCTTTTCCGCGTCGTCCAACGATTTGCGGATTGTCTCTTCCCGTTTCTCCAGCATGGCCAACAACGGTTTCCAGGCAAACTTGGCCAACAGGAAAAGGAGAACCAAAAAAGTTATGATGGTCCAGATAAATAAGCCTGGATCCGGTTGTACTAAGGGATTCGTCATCGCTTTCTCCCAGTATTCGGGTGGTTCATTGTTTGGTTAGTGACGTACCACATCGTTTTTGTATTGATTACAACCTTACTCTATTCTCAGGTGAAAGGTTATTGTATACGTTACACGGGAGTCCACCAACCAATATAAATCACCGTCCTTCCATACTAATTATTTCATCAGGACAATGAGTAATGCAAAGACCTCAGCCAGGATTGCCACCCCTTCCAAAAGGAACAACGGCAGGTTTACGGCGGCGGTAATTTTATCTGCTGCTTCGGGTTGTCGCGCTATACTTTCCGCTGCGGCAGCAGTGAAACGACCAATTCCGATACCCGCACCGATCACAATCATCCCCAGACCGAGCGCAGCGCCAAAGTAGTGTAGGTTTTCCATGATTCACACCTCTAGTTATTATGTTTAATGTTTAATGATGAACGTTTATTGCCATGCCGATAAAAACGGCCGACAGCATGGTAAAGACATACGCCTGAACCAGAATTACGATTATCTCCAAAGCCGAAACACCAACCGCCAGAGGGACGGAAATGACGATGCCGACTCCGATTCCGGCCAATGCACTGTGAAACAGGCCGGAAAAGATAAAGACAAACGAGAGGATTGCCAGGATGGCAATATGGCCTCCCGTCATGTTGGCGGCTAAACGCATCGTCAAGGCAAATGGTTTAACCAGCATCCCCATGATTTCAATGGGTATCAGCATGATATAAAGGGGCCATGCAAAACCCGGGGGAACCAAATTTTTCCAATGTTGAATAAATCCGTGCGCTCTTGAGCCCGCGATAATGATCGAAATAAAAGTAACCAGAGCCAGACCGGCGGTTACGTTATAATTACCGGTGGCGGTGACGCCGCCGTGCAAAAGGGTATTTATAAACTGCTTCTCCTCCGGCCCGACCCGGAGAATCAGACGGTTTATGGCTCCTAACACGTCAAACACGGGGATCAAACCGAATCCATTGGCAGTAACAATGAAAAAGAAAAAAGTAAGAATCAGGGGAGTCCATGATAATAAATACTTGCGGCCCACGTTGGGCAATACAATCGAATCCCTGATGTATTCCACAATCGCTTCCAGGGCGTTCATGAACCCGGTCGGAACCGGGCGATCCTGTTTTAAATATTTTCTGACCGACCAGGTAACCGCCGTAAAAACCAACGCGGATACAATCCAAAGCAATAAAACGTGTTTGGTGACGGAAAAATCAATTCCCCACAGGGTCGGCAATTCAAATATCGGGTGTTCCAGTGAACTATTGGAAACGTGTTCAATAATTACCTCACCAGCGTCAAATTCATTGGCGCCGTGGCCTTGTACCGCTAAGCTCATCGTCCTCGCTTAAATTGTTTAATTCTGTTTAGCTCTGAAGGTCTTGGTAAAATAAATCGCTTCCAAACCATGAAGCAGGATAAAAAAGCCTGCGAAGCTAACAATAAATGCTAAAGGGTCAAAACCTAAAATTACAACAATCACCACTATATAAACACCGTATAAAACCATTTTCGCTATCAAGGCTTTTACCAAGAGATTCGTCACTCTCCGCGGTTCCTTATTATGGGTATGCGTTACTATCAAAACGGTTGTAACCCCCACCAGGAGGGGTGCGATCATTCCTGCGAATATTTCCCCCGTATAACCGGGAATCAACCTCGCGAGAATTCCCCAGGCACCGAAGCAGAACAAGGTTAAAAAAAAACTGAATTTCATCGGGAAACACCCATACCCATTGAGATTCTACAAAACGGACTCAATGATACAGCCGACAAGAAGCGCTAAATTCGAATATTCTCATCCGGATCACCGGCGATTTTTCCACACGACTTTCGCAATCTCGTAAAAACCAACGATTATTCCCAACAACAAACCGCCCAATAAAAACCACGGTCTCGTGTCTTGCCAGCGATCAATTAAATAACCTAATCCCCCTAACAGGATAATCGCACCGATCATGGTATAGGAAGCGGAGGCGGCGGGACCACTTTGACGAACTATTTTTTGCAGATAGCGAAAAGAGCTCGCTAAAAAATTTTCCTCATCAGCCATCGATATGCCTATTCCATGCAGCGTTAAATTATTTTTTCCCGACATTGTTTGCCTGAACCGCTGATTCATTCAATGACCTGACATCACAACGTCCCTCGAATTGCGCTCCTTCTTCGATTGCCAATCGGCGGTAAACCAAATCCCCGGCGAGCGCCGATTCGTGGCCTAACACCACACGGTTTCCGGCCGTCACATTACCTTTTACGGTGCCGCCGATATGTACGTCGCTGGCGGTAACATTGCCTTGCACTATTGCACCTTTCGCTATCCGCACCGGCCCCTTGGTAGTGATATGACCATATATTTTTCCATATACGATCAAGCCACCCTCCAACTCAACATTGCCGGTCACCGTCGCATCCGCGCCGATCATCGTGTGAACATTCTGAAAATCGATCTTACTCATTGTTTCCCGGACTTAAATCCACGGTTTTATATTCGGGGAAAAATTCCATCGGATCAATTGCTTTTCCGCCGTGCCATACTTCGAAATGCAAATGGGGCCCGGAAGAAATACCGGTATTGCCGACCAACGCGATAACATCTCCCCGCTTTACAAAATTATGTTGTTCCACCAGGTTCTGCTGATTATGACCATAATGGGTAAAGTATCCGTCGCCATGATAAATGATGACAATATTGCCCAAATCGTATGTCCATCCCGCATACACCACATAGCCCGAGGAAGCGGCCAGTACCGGATCCCCCTTTTTTGCGGCAATGTCAATCCCGTAGTGGTTTTTCTGGTGATAAATCGACGCCTTGTCCATGCGTTGGGTAACATACCCTTTTACCGGTGCCAGGGAAGGGATATTTTCCACATAGGAAATGTGAAATTCTTCCTCACCTGAATATTCCGCTGAGGACACGGCCGCGCTGGTATCGGTCAAACCTTCGTCGGGGGTAAACTTTAATTCCGTCCCCAACGTTTTCCGGATTAACTGGTCCATCTGCTTCATGCGTTGCAAATCCTGCATCAGCGCCATGATCTCCATGCGTTCTTTTACCATCCCATCATATTTGGTCTGCATTTCATCGAATTGACGCGCTTTCGGCAAGGAATATACTCCGACTCCAATCAGACCGACCAAAATCACGATAAGGATGAAAATGGAAAGCACCAGTTTACGGCGGGATATCGTGAACTGCCTGTTCTCATCCCCATTATCGGGAATTACTAAAACCGTATACCTGTCCGGTTTCATTTCACATCATGAAATTGAGCGTAACAAATCGATAATCCGTTCCAGATCATCGGCGGAGAAATAGGATACTTCAATGCGACCGCCTTTTCGTTGCGGAACAATTTTAACTTTTGTTCCCAGGATCGATATAAGTTCATCTTCCAGGGGCTTAACCGGCCGGTCGACAACTTTTTCGGCGCTTTTTTTCTGCGGTGCCGGTTTCGGGGCCGCCTTTGATTTCGCATAAGCCTCCGCCGCCCGGACACTCATACCATTTTGTACAATTTGTTTCCACAGTTTGTATTTGGCGGCGGTTGTTTTCATCATTAGAATAGCGCGACCGTGCCCGGCTGAAATGCTTCCTTCACGAATACTATCGCGGATTTCCTTGGGGAGCGTCAATAAACGTAAGGCATTGGCGACGGTCACTCTCTTTTTCCCCACCGCCTGAGCGATCTTTTCCTGGGGTAAATCAAACTTGCTGTTTAAAAAAGCGTACGCTTCCGCTTCTTCGATAGGATTCAGATTTTCGCGTTGGATGTTTTCGATGAGGGACATTTCCATCATTTCCGCTTCATCGGACACCTCCACCAAATAGGCCGGGATATCACGTAATCCGGCCATTAACGCCGCGCGCAGGCGACGTTCCCCTGCCACTAAATAAAACCGGCCGTCCTCAATCCTGACCGTAATTGGCGTAAGCACCCCCTTCTCCTTAATCGATGCCGCCAATTCCTCCAGTGCAACTTCGTCAAATTCCTGTCGCGGCTGATGAGGGTTGGGTTTAATATCCTTAATCGGAATAGTGGCGGCGCCCTGCCGGGTGGTGGGGAGCGTATCTTCACGAGGTCTTATTAAGGCTTCCAGGCCCCGACCTAAGCGTTTATCGGACACGTTCCAGAATCTCCTCAACTAAATTCATATAATTGCGAGCCCCCGTGGAATTGGCATCGTACAGCAAAGCCGGTTTCCCAAAACTGGGGGCTTCTCCTAAACGGACATTACGATGAATCACGGTTTTAAACAATTTATCTTCGAAATAGCTCTCTACCTCCTGAGCCACTTCTTTCGACAAATTCAGCCGGCTGTCGTACATCGTAAGCAATACCCCGGCAATCGTTAAATTTGTGTTCAAATGTCTTTGAACCAATCGAATCGTATTCAACAGTTGTCCCAGACCTTCCAGAGCGTAATATTCGCATTGAATCGGAATAATGATCATATCCGAAGCCGTAAGCGCATTGATCGTCAACAATCCTAAGGACGGGGGACAATCCAGGATAATAAAATCGTATTTGGATTTAATCGATTCCAGGGCGTTTTTCACCTGATATTCCCGTGCCATCAAACTTACCAATTCAATTTCCGCCCCCACCAAATCGTGGGTTGAAGACACAAGATCAAGGTGGTCAAACTGCGTCCTGGTGATGGCCTGATCAACGGGGATGCCCCGGATTAATACGTCGTAGATAGTCGCCGGTGAATCCTGGGTCAAATCCGAAATACCCGTAGTGGCGTTGGCCTGGGGGTCTAAATCGATTAATAAGGTTTTCATTTCGGTAACCGCCAAACTCACCGCTATGTTAACGGCCGATGTGGTTTTCCCCACACCACCTTTTTGATTTGCTATTGAAATTATTCGTGACATACAAAAGGAGATTTTGAATTTACCTTCAAAAAAAGGGAAATGAATTTACTTGTATGTTACTGGGGATACAAGGCGGTTACCGTTTTGTTGCCGAATAATACATCTGTCCAAGATAAATGTTTTGAAGAATTATTTGGACAGCATATTCCAAGTTAGTTTTGGATTGTGTGCTCAAAGTATCAGAAAATCCCCTTTCTTAAATCTTTTATGGGGATTGTTTCAGGAAGAAAAGGCCAAATCCGTCCAAGACCGGGGGGCACTATCATTGAATTGTCGCTCTTTTAAAATATTTCGGACAGTAATGGGCGAATAACAAATAATTTTCACAACCGACCGGGAAGCGAATAATCGGGTAATTGTCTCGTAAAAAAAGCGCAAGCAGAGATTGGGGAACAGATTTTGAAATCCGCAGGCCGGCGGACCGGCGCATATCGCGGAGCCAATCTACCGGCACTGATTGTCCGTTTTTAAACTTTTACCCTGTTTTTCCTGCAAATGTCCTTTTGTTCATGGTCGGGAGACCATGAACGATCAGGCTAAAGTGTAATCCGATTCTGCGATCAGCCTGAGAATTGGTTCTCCACCCATAACCGAGGCATTACAACCCGGCTTGTAAATAAATTGTCCCGTCCCGAAAGGGACTGTAAATTTAACGAACAATAATGCGCTAAAGCTTTATTGTAACAACACCCAAACGGATATGAAAGCTCTGGTTAAACGGTCCGCCGAACCCGGCATTTGGATGGAAGACGTTCCCGCCCCCGCCCTCTCCACGAATGATATTTTAATCAGGATCGAAAAAACGGCTATCTGCGGCACCGATCTTCATATATATGAATGGAATGACTGGGCCCAACGGACCATCAAACCGCCGGTAATTATCGGCCATGAATTTGTCGGTGAGGTCGTGGAAATCGGGCCGGGCGTCACCCATTATTCGGTGGGCGACCGTGTTTCCGGGGAAGGACACATCACCTGCGGGTATTGCCGTAATTGCCGGGCCGGTAAACGACATTTGTGCAACCTTACGATCGGGATCGGCATTAATCGTGACGGGGCGTTTGCCGAATACCTGGTAATGCCCGAAAGAAATATCTGGCCCGTCCATAAAGATATTCCCTCCGACATCGCTTCCTTTTTCGATCCTTTCGGCAACGCAACCCATTGCGCCCTGTCATTTGAAATGGTTGGTGAGGACGTATTGATTACCGGAGCGGGGCCGATCGGAATCATGGCGGTCGCGATTTGCCGCTTCGTGGGCGCCCGCCACATCGTCATCACGGATATTAACGAATACCGACTCGCGCTGGCACGTAAAATGGGCGCGTCGCTTACCTTAAATGTGACGCGGGAAAAAATTGAGGACAGTATTGCCAGGCTCGGTATGACCGACGGATTCGATATCGGCCTGGAAATGTCCGGTAATCCACGGGCTTTTAACGACATGGTAAAAACCATGTATCATGGTGGTCGAATCGCTTTACTTGGTATTCTGCCAGAAACCACACGGATAAACTGGGACGACGTAATTTTTAAAGGTCTTCATATCAAAGGGATTTATGGCCGGGAAATGTTCGAAACCTGGTATAAAATGACCCAAATGCTGCAAAGCGGGCTGGATATTTCTCCGGTTTTAACGCATAAATTTCACGTCGACGATTTTCAACAGGCCTTCGATATAATGGAATCAGGCCGTTGTGGGAAAGTAATATTGGAGTGGGATTAATATGAAACAAGGTAAAGAAATATACCAATCCACGCTCAACCGGATTAACGCGGACGGTTTGTACAAAAAAGAACGCACAATCACAACCCCGCAAGGGGTAACGATCAATACCGTGGAAGGGGGCGAAGTCCTTAATTTTTGTGCAAACAACTACCTGGGGCTGGCCAACCATCCGGACATCATCGCCGCGGCCCGGAAAGCATTGGAAGACTACGGATTCGGGCTGGCGTCGGTGCGGTTTATTTGCGGGACACAAGACATCCACAAAAACCTGGAAAGAACGATCGCGACTTTTTTCGGTACCGATGACGCCATTTTGTACACCAGTTGTTTTGACGCCAACGGGGGATTGTTCGAGACCCTGTTAGGGCCGGAAGACGCCGTTATCAGCGACGCGTTAAACCATGCTTCCATTATCGACGGGATCCGGTTGTGCAAAGCCCGGCGCTATCGCTACGCGCACAGCGATATGTCGGATTTGGAGGACAAACTAAAGGAAGCGCAATCCGCCCGGTTGCGCCTCATTGCCACCGATGGTGTCTTCAGCATGGACGGGGATATAGCCCGCCTGGATGAGATTGTTCCGTTAGCGAAAAAATACAATGCTATGGTCATGGTTGACGATTCGCACGCCACCGGATTCGTCGGCCCGACGGGCCGCGGGTCAGGAGAATACCACGATGTTTTGGACGAGATCGATATAATAACTTCAACTCTGGGGAAAGCCCTGGGCGGCGCTTCGGGAGGTTTCACCACCGCAAGCCGGGAAATCATTGACCTGCTGCGGCAGCGATCCCGCCCCTATCTCTTTTCCAATACGTTGACCCCGGCCATCGTGGCAGCGGGAATCAAGGTGTTTGAAATGCTGTCAGCGACAACGGAATTACGCGACAGGCTGGAAGCCAATACCCGGTATTTTCGGCAAAAAATGACTGCCGTCGGGTTCGACATCAAACCGGGAGACCATCCGATTGTCCCCATCATGCTGTATGACGCGGTACTGGCGCAGAAAATGGCCGCCGCCCTCCTCGAGGAAGGAATCTACGTTATCGGGTTTTTCTATCCGGTGGTTCCCAAGGGTGAAGCCCGCATACGGGTGCAAATTTCCGCCGCGCACGAAAAGGAACACCTGGATCGGGCGGTAACGGCGTTTGAAAAAACGGGGCAAAAACTGGGCGTCATTTAATAACCGGTCTTATCGCTTCGGGATATTTTT
>JALUTR010000266.1 GCA_027021785.1 Fidelibacterota bacterium
GCGGCGGAAGGATTGTATCGGGAGAATCCCCGGCCGGATGAAGCGGCTGTTCGTGATGCCCTGGCGGGTAATTTGTGCCGGTGTACGGGGTATGTTAAACCGGTGGAGGCGGTTCGGAAATGAAGGTGATCGGTAAAAAAACCATTCGCGTTGACGGCCGGGCGCTGGTAAAGGGAAAACCGGTTTTTACCGATGACGTCGAGATACAGAACCTTTTGCATTTGAAAGTTCTGCGCAGTCCCCATGCCCACGCCCGCATCAAGTCGATCGACACTTCGGAAGCCCTGGCTATGGAAGGCGTGGTCGCGGTGTTGACGCACGAAGATTTCCCACCCCATTATTTTACCACGGCAGGACAGGGTTACCCGGAACCATCGCCCCGGGATATGCTCGTTCTGGATTCGGTTGTGCGTTTTGTCGGTGATCGGGTCGCGGTGGTAGCCGCCGAATCCAGGGAACTGGCGGAAAACGCGTTGGCCGGGATCAAGGTCGACTATGAACTGTTGCCGGCCGTTTTTGATCCGCTTGAATCAATGGCGGGTTCCGTAGTCATCCATCCAGAACAGGGCGCCACCGGCATCCACGATGCGAAACGGAATATCGCCGCCCATTTTAATGTTGAAATTGGTAACGTTGAAAAGGCATTGGAAGAATCGGAACATCTGTACGAGGGTGTCTATTCCACCCCGTATGTGCAACAGGCGTCAATTGAACCCCACGTTTGTCTGAGTTGGTGGGATGAGAACGACCGTCTGGTGATTCGTACCTCCACCCAAGTTCCTTTTCACGTCCGCCGCATTGTGGCCGAAGTGTTGGACCTGCCGATTTACAAAATCCGGGTAATCAAACCACGTATTGGGGGTGGGTTTGGCGGTAAGCAGGAAATTTTAAACGAAGAACTTTGTGCCGCCGTTACGCTTAAAACGGGGTTTCCGGCGCGCCTTGAGTTTACCCGGGAAGAAGAATTTTATGCCGCCCGTACACGGCATCCCCAAACGGTGAAGATCCGGATCGGCCTGAAGCCGGATTTAACCATAAACGCCATGGATATGAACATCCTGGAAAATACCGGCGCGTACGGAGCCCACGCGTTGACGGTTATGTCGGTAACGGCGCAAAAAACGCTTTCCCTTTATCGTGTTCCGAATGTGCGGGTGGATGCCAACGCCGTTTACACCAATTTGCCTGTTGCCGGAGCTTACCGGGGGTACGGCGCCCCCCAGGGATTCTTCGCCCTGGAAGTGTTAATGGATGAGATAGCCCATGATTTGGGCATCGATCCGATTGTGCTGCGGCATAAAAATTACGTTCGCGTGGGTGACGAAATTCCGATCGCGAAAGCCTTGGGAGAAGGAAGGGAGGGAGTCCCGATAAAGATCCTTTCATCCGGTCTTGAGGAATGCCTGGAAGAAGGAAGAAAATTAGTCGGTTGGGAAAAAATCCGTACGGAACCGAAAGCCGGGGTTGTGAAACGGGGTGTCGGCGTTGCCATCGCCGCCCAGGGATCGGGAATTCCCGGTATTGACATGGGATCGGTTTTTCTGAAAATGAACGAGGACGCCAGTTTTAATTTGCTGGCGGGAGCCACCGATCTGGGGACGGGTTCCGATACGGCTTTGGCGCAGATCGCGGCGGAAGTTCTGGAAGTTCCGGTGGAAAAAATCCTGGTGTATTCTGCGGATACCGATCTTACCCCTTTTGACACGGGCGCTTATGCTTCCAGTACCACCTATGTTTCGGGCGGAGCCGTCAAGAAAGCGGCCGAAAAAATTAAAACACAACTGCTCGAACTGGGGAAAAAATTGTTGGGGGTTAAGGAAGCGACAATACAGGATGGCTATGTGATTGGGGACAACGGCGAAAGAATTTCTTACCGGGAAATCTGTACCAGGACCTTTTATACCGATGAACAGACCCAGATCATGGCTACCGCTTCCCACATCAGTTACGATTCACCGCCCCCCTTTAACGCCACGTTTGCCGATGTGTCGGTGGACACCGAAACCGGGATTGTAAAGGTGAACAAAATTGTCTCCGTAACCGATTCCGGCCGGATTATTAACCCTCAGATGGCGGAAGGACAGGCGGAAGGGGCCATTCCGCAATCATTGGGAATGGCTTTATCGGAGTATATGGTTTTTGATGAAAAGGGCGCGCCGCTTAACAAGGATTTTTATCAATATCATATTTACACCGCCATCGATATGCCGGAGATCATCACGAAATTTGTCAGTACCAACGAACCCACCGGTCCGTTCGGCGCCAAGGCAGCGGCCGAAATTCCGGTCAACGGCCCGGCCCCGGCGGTGATCAACGCCATTTACAATGCCTGCGGTGTCCGAATCCGGAAACTGCCGGTTGCGCCGGAAGAGTTGTTGCGGGAACTGTCCGCACAGAATTAAGGTAAGTCCCCCTTTATGTATGAGATGTGATTCCGGTTGTTGTTTCGATTTAAAGGAACAACAATGGTTGTATTTCCGCTGTTCGATTTATCGGAATCCGGATTGTGAAAACTTATTTGATTGATAGTAAAAGGTGATGTACTATAGCACCTTTAATGACCATTCTTAAGAAAGCAAATGTCTTGGTTGGATATTTTCAATGGGGATTGAATAATTAAAACCGTACCAACAACAAGTCCCATTGTTATTATTTGTAATCCGGCGGCCGGGGCCGGGCAGGCCCGTAACCGCTGGGAAAAATTCAAAGCGCAATTGATTCGGGAACAGATTCCATTTGATTATCGGGTTACCGAATCTCCAAACCACGCCACCGAAATAACCGCCGGGTTGCTGAAAGACCATTGTAACCGGATTGCGGTATTTGGTGGTGACGGAACATTGAATGAAGTATTGCAGGGTTTATTCAGAGATCGTGTTTCGCCTCCCAGCGGATTTCAGTTATTATTTTTAGGAGGCGGAAGCAGTTGTGATTTCGAGAAATTGTTTCCCCGGCGGCGAAATTACATGGACCGCTTGTTGGACGGTGAAACATTCGTGATTGATATCGGGAAGGTCGAATTCCAGGGGTTGGACGGATCACGTTGTGTCCGTTATTTTATGAATAATTCGAGTATCGGTGTGATCAGTCTGGCCACGGAGAAGTTTAATCATGCCGAAGGGTTTGCCCGCCTGATGAAAAAGTTGAATGTGGATGCCGGCGCTCTGGTTGCCGGAGTGCAGACCCTGATGGAATTCGAAGGTTTCGGATGCCGGTTGACGATTGATGGAGAACCGGTTCAGGAGTTTCATTTAAGCAACCTGACGGTATTTAAATCGCCGTACTTTGCCGGCGGAATGAATTATGGGGTGCAAACACAATTGGACGACGGATTGTTATATGTGGCGGTGATCGACGCCCGTTCACGCCTGAAAATGTTTCGGCTGATACCGTCGTTGTATACCGGGAATATCTTTCAGCTTGAAGGTACCCTTTTGAAACGCTGTACATCATTGGAACTTGAAAGCGATGAAAAGGTGGTTATCGACACCGATGGAGAAATCATCGGCTATCCGCCGTTATCGTATTCGGTTTTGAAACGGGTATTGACTGTGATTATGTAAAATGTCCATGGAGAATCAACATTTGGACGAATTGAATGAGTATTGCGCTCCCGGAACGCAGATTGCGGTTGAAATGATAGCGGTTACGCCGTTGGTCCGCTTAAAAGTAATAACCTTCTTGCCAAAGGAAGAGAACCGGAATCCCACCGTCGTATTTGTTCCCGGGTGGATATCCCTGATGTGGGGATGGAAGCGGGTATTGCGGGAAATGACCAGGGATTTTCCAATCTACTATGTTGAAACCCGGGAGAAAATAACCTCCGAAATTCGTGGAGACGTTCAATACGATGTTGAGACCATCGGACAGGATATTGCCGCTATCGTACGGCATTTTAATCTGGACGAAAGAGAATATGTTTTGTTCGGGAGTTCACTGGGCGCCACGGCGATCCTGGATTGTTGCCGGTTCCTGCATAAAACGCCCCTCGCCCTGATCGTGATCGGGCCGAACGCGGTTTTCAGAATTCCGCCCCTGGGTTTGTTTGTCATCAGAATATTTCCGCCCCGACTTTATTTTATTATTAAACCGGTGGTTAAATGGTATTTAAAAACATTCAGAATGGATGTTGACAGCGATCATAAACAATACGAAAAATACTGCCGGGCGCTGGATACGGCTGATCCCTGGAAATTAAAAAAAGGGGCCCTTGCCCTGGCGTCTTACCAGATATGGGACTTACTGGAGGATATTGAGATCCCCACCCTGATTATCGGCGCCTCCAAAGATTATCTTCATGAACCGGATAATCTGAAAAAAATGGTAACAATGATGCCACAGGCTACATATTTGGATATGGAAACAAATTCTCAAACGCACAGCGAAGAAATGGTGGATAAAATGCGTGCGTTCATCGCCTCTTTATTGGAGGCTTAACTATTCAGGCCGATATCCCGTTTTAATCCGGCTAACCATTGTTCTTCGCGCTCGTTGACTTCCCCGTCGATCGTCGATATCTCGTACAGTTCGGAATAAATTTGTTGCCTGGATTTGAGATCTTTCAGTGTTTTTCTCAAGTTATCGGCGATGGACATAATTGTTGGCATCAGTTCCGCCGGGTCGTGGTGCAGGATATGTGAATACCAGTCCTTTGCTTCTTCAAAATCGATTCTGAATTTTGAGTCGTCTTTATACGGACACCAGCCTCTGATTTTTTTCTCAATAAGCGCCATTTCCTCGTCGGAGAGATTGAAGTCGGTTTGGTAAGCGAAGGCGATGTAAAGAAAGGTCAATTGCTGGTGAAGGGGGTATTCACCCAACTGTTTCATGCTATTTCTTTCGATTCCCCTTGGTTTGATATTCGGTTGCAATTTTAAATGCGGCAAATTTAATCTTTTTTATCCAAAATGGCCATTTGAATTTATACCGTTATAATATCTTGATTTTGTTGTGATAATGCATCCATCAGACCGTGTGACGGATAGCGCCGGTGAAATGGGGAATACATTAGTCCACGATTTATTACCGGTGGAAAGGAAATTAAAAACATTCGGAATTCCCGGTCTTTCCGGTATTTGATATTTGATGGAAGAAGATATATAAAGTAATATTACAACTACAAACAACCCCTTTGAAAAAACAAATTAAGAAGGAGACCGTCATCAATGGGACCCAAAACACTACAACTTCCGTCACAGAAAATCGCTTATTACGAAAGTCCGGGGACAGGCTCGTCCGTCATCCTGGTTCACGGTAATTCTTCTTCCGGATTATCGTTTCAACGTCAGATCAACGGTTCGTTGGGAGAAAAACATCGTCTTATCGCGATCGACCTGCCCGGACACGGTGACTCCGAACCGTTTGCCGATATGTCGGAATATAGCATGCCGGGATACGCGGGTATTGTCACCGCCGTGGCAAAAGAACTGGGTATGGAAGATGCTGTTCTGGTAGGGTGGAGCCTTGGTGGTCACATTGTTTTGGAAGCTCATAACCAATTGCCTCGGGCGAAGGGCTTTGTCATCTTCGGTACCCCGCCGCTTGCTTTTCCGCCGGCGATGGAGGAAGCGTTTTTGCCTAATCCGGCAGTAAATGTGGGATTCAAAGCCGATGTAACCGAAGCGGAGGCCCGGACGTACGCCGCTTCCTTTTTTGCTCCCGGCGTAACGGTTCCCGAAGAGCCTTTTGTGGTGGATATTTTACGGACGGATGGAAATGCCCGCGCCGGTTTAGCCGCCAGCATTAAACCGGATGGTTATCAGGACGAAGTGGAAATCGTGGCCAATTTGTCGGCGCCGCTGGCGATTTTCCACGGAAAAGATGAGCAGTTGGTGAATAAATCTTATATAGCCAAACTTACAATACCAACACTTTGGCGGAATGAAATACAGGTTATTCCCGATGCCGGACATGCACCACAGTGGGAGCAACCGGAGCGGTTTAACGCGTTATTGGAAGAATTTATCGCGGATGTGAGATAATTTCGTGGTTGGAAGTCTTGTCTGCAATATCGAGAAATAACCAGTGGAGATTTCACAGCCGTCGGAATTATCAGGGCGATTAACTCGGTTTGACACGACGAATCCGACCGGTAGCGATACGCACGATTTGATGGCGCTTGTTTCGGAAAGATTTCCATATTTTATCATTTCGACGAATATAATTAGGGTTTCCTCAAATACTTCTAACAGCTTGATATAATAGGATATACGGTATATTTGAGGTAAATTATCTGCAAGAAAAAAGCCTTATTTTGCTCAAAAACCTTGCAGATGAGAGACCATGATTAAACGAACGAATACCTCCCAAGCGACCTTGGACTTTGATTTCACCTTATGCCCGCACCTATCCCGCCATAACCGATGGGTCCGTCTGGCAGATTTGATTCCCTGGAAAGAGCTGAGCGCCATATATGAAGAAAGTCTGTCAAAAGATAAAGGTGCACCTACGATTCCCTCCCGTATAGTGATAGGCGCTTTGATCATCAAGCATTTGAAGAATCTTTCGGATGAAGAGACAATCGAGGATATCCGTGAAAACCCATATTACCAATACTTTTTAGGCTACAGCAGTTTTCGTGACCGTCAGGTCTTTGCTCCCAGTTTATTTGTAGAGATCAGGAAACGATTGGGACCGGAAAAACTTACCCGTATCAATGAGACTTTTCTTAAGCTTACTGAATCCAAGGATGATGAGTTGGATCTGCCGGATAGGGGTGGTTCGACCGCTAAGGATTCAGAGCATGATCATCACGGGATGCTGATCATGGATGCCACTGTTGCTCCACAGGATATAACCTATCCTACGGACGTGGGTTTATTGAATAAGGCCCGTGAAAAATTGGAAGCCATTATCGATGAGTTGTGGCAAGCGAAGCCGGGAGACATCAAGCCCCGGACTTACCGCAGACAAGCCCGTAAGCAATATCTTACGTTCAGCCGTAAACGGAATCCCAGGAAGAAGACGATCAGAAAAGCGCTTCGCAAACAGTTGAGTTATGTGCGAAGGGATTTGAACCATATCAATCGTATGCTGGACAGTTATACGGGGGCGTTTCCATTGAGTTCGGTTCAGCAACGTCACTTATGGATTATCACCGAATTGTTTCGTCAACAGGAGATCATGTATAAAACCGGGACGCATAGTATTCCCGACCGAATCGTGAGTATTGCTCAGCCTCATGTTCGCCCGATTGTCAGAGGAAAGGCGAAAGCCAAGACAGAGTTTGGAGCGAAAATAAGCGCCAGTATTGTTGACGGGAAGGTGTATTTGGATCGGTTGAGTTGGGATGCGTACAATGAGAGTGAAGATTTACGTGAGGCTGTAGAACGATATAAAAAGCGATTTGGGTATTATCCGGAGAGTGTGAATGCAGACAAGATTTATTGGAATCGGGATAATCGTAACTATCTCAAAAAACGGGGCATTGCTATGTATGGTGGTTCGCCATTAGGACGCCCCTCCCAAACCAGAACGCGTGAGGAGAAAAGACACCATAAACAGGAGTCCATCAAGCGGAACAGAATCGAAGGGGTGTTTGGTTTAAGCAAACGACGGTATGGATTAGAACGGGTCATGGCAAAGACCAGAAAAACCAGTGAAAGTTGGATTGCCATGGTGATTTTTATCATAAATGTGGCCGGAGTTTGTCGGGATAAAATTTTGGCTCTATTTTTTCCTATCCATCAGGTCAGGGAGGTTGGATTCTGCTCAATTTTCCATAATATCCCCATAAAACTTATAAAAATGCTGATGTTTGGCCGGGGAAAAAAATGGCTAAATCAGCTACAAAATGTCTCCGTCTTCTCAATACCTGCTTTTTGAGGAAGGCCTAATTAAATAAGTTTATTTTATTTGAATGTAGTTAGGGCGAACTTCGCCCTCGCCATAAGTAAAGCTTTTTCTATATTTGCCCCTTCGATTAAGAGATTACAACTGATTGTGTGT
>JALUTR010000267.1 GCA_027021785.1 Fidelibacterota bacterium
AAAACGGGGCGTTTGAACGTAGCGGGGGTAGGATTCGAACCTACGACCTTCGGGTTATGAGCCCGACGAGCTACCAGACTGCTCCACCCCGCGATCGGTTTGAAAAATTCTTGTTAAAATAAGCTTGTAAAATTAGGGATAATTCCTCTATCTGGCAACCGGTAGACTTGGAATTTTTCATCTTTTTTCTATGCTCACCGAAACCGCCATATGGTCGGAATATCCCCCTAACAACTTATCCCTGACCCAAAACCGGAACGGGTAACCGGAATAGGGACCGCTCGCTTGCCGGTATTGCGGATTATCAGCAACGTGCACACTTTCCGGCACTATCGCCAGGCCCGATGAATCCACCAAACCGGGGCTGACAATTATCTGATCGTAAACAAGATCTTTATTATTATATTTGTACGTGCCACAATTTTTCTTCCGGTAAAACGGTTTCATCAGGTTCAACAAAATATATGGCGCCGTTCCGATCTTTTCGCGCTCCATCGTGGCGCCCAGATGTTTTTCGACCGAAGGGTCTGTCGGCTCATCATTCAGATCGCCGATGACAACGATTTCAGCTTTCGGATCATTCATCAGAATGCGTTCGATTTCCCTTCGCAGGGTTTGCGCCGCCTGCGCCCGCAACGGAATAGTCGCTTCAACCCCTCCCCACTTCGACGGCCAGTGGTTCACAAATATATGCAGTTCCTCTTCCCGGTACAACCCACGGACGTAAAGGATATCGCGTGTCGTTTTATCGTCCGGCAACACAACCGGAACCGGTCGCGAATCCAGAACCGTAAATACCGAATCGTCATACAGCAAGGCGACATCAATACCCCGGCTGTCCGGCGAATCATAGTGAACGATGGCGTAATCCCGTCCGGGATAACGTTGGTTCAACATATCCAGTACCAACCGGTTTTCGACTTCGCACAAGCCGATTATATCGGCGTCCAGGTCAGTCAAAACCTGCGCCATATGATCCAGTTTTAAGTCCAATATTTCCGGTGTCATGTTTTTCCGTCCGCCGATGGCGAATTCATCGTCGTTCGTGGCGGGATCATCGACCAGATCAAACAAGTTTTCAACATTCCAAAACGCGATTGTAATCGCTTCCCGGGCAACGCCAACCGATACGACTCCAACCCAGGCAATAAAGACCCATACCGATAGTTTTTTCAATTTTCCCTCAACATTTATGAAACTTTTAAACCCATTCGGCGTTTTTGCAACTGGAGTGGACAGAAGATAATAAACCCAACCCCTTTATTATCACCCTCCTATTACCTCCTTGGTTTCTCTGTCCACTCCTTTCTTTTTTATGCGCTTGCGCGAATCCTCATAAAACACGTCCCCGGCCGGCCGTGACGTTCTCCAGGTTACAACGGAACGACTCAATATTCGCCTTTGGCAATTCAATCTCCCACCGCAGCAGTTCGGACGACTCAACCGCAAGCACACGTCCCTTTTCCCGGCTCACGAGCCGGGGTATTTCTCCATAATATTGATAGGGACATTCAACCGAAATTGAACGGCGGGGAATAAAATCCAGCAATGTGGCCTCGGTTATCGCCAGGCGCGCGCACGTCTCATAGGCCCTGGCAAGACCCTTCTTGCCCAACTTGATTCCGCCAAAAAAGCGAATGACATATAAAACGCCATTTACCAGTTGATGTTTGCGCAACATGTTCAATATGG
>JALUTR010000268.1 GCA_027021785.1 Fidelibacterota bacterium
CTGGGAAAACACGGGGTAAACGTCATTGCCATTGCCCAGGGATCGTCGGAACGCAATATTTCCATTATTATCGCCAAAAAAGATGAACCCCGGGCGATCCGCCTTCTCCATGACACGTTTTTCCGTCCGGGAAAGAAAACCTTGTATGTTTACGTGATCGGCCCCGGGCTGGTGGGCCGGGAATTGTTGTCCCAGATGGAAGCCCTTCCCGGTGACCGGGTTACCCTGGTATTGCGCGGAATAGCCAACAGCAAAAAGATGGTCCTGGACCCCGGCGGGATTCCTTTTTCCGATTGGCGTGACCGATTGGAACACTCTCCGGTCGTCATGGATATAAAAACTTTTGTGGAGGAAATGATTTCCGGGAAGGACGGCTACACGGTTTTCGTTGATTGCACCGCCAGCGGTTCGGTAGCCGAACAATATCCGCGGATTTTATCAGGCGGCATATCGGTGGTGACCCCCAACAAAGTCGCCAATACCCAAAGTTGGGCTTCGTTCCTGGAACTGAAAACCCTCGCCGGGAACAACAATGTTTCCTTCTTATACGAAACCAACGTGGGGGCAGGTTTGCCGGTCATCCGGACGTTGAGGGATCTGGTGGACAGTGGTGATGATATCCTCAGGATCGAAGCGATTCTTTCCGGCACGTTAAGCTATGTGTTTAATACGATCGATGCCTCGACAAGCTTCAGCAAGGTGATTCGAATGGCCATGGAAAAGGGGTACACGGAGCCGGATCCCCGGGATGATTTGAGCGGACAAGATGCGGCGCGGAAAATTCTTATCTTAGTGCGGGAACTGGGAATCCCGTTGGAAATGGAAGATATTGCCGTGGAAAAACTCGTTCCCGATGAAATCGCCGCCGCCGCTTCCGTGGCGGATTTCCTGGAAAAATTGGAAACAATCGATACCGACTGGGAAGCCAAACGGTCGGAAGCCGAGAAAGAAGGAAAAGTATTGCGCTATCTTGCCAAATTTGAGAATGGTAATGCCGCCTTGACTTTGGAAGCCGTGGATAAACGGCATCCCTTTTATTCCCTGACAGATAACGAGAACATTGTAGCTTTCACCACCGCTCGTTACCGGGAACACCCCCTGGTGATTCGTGGTCCGGGCGCCGGCGCGTCGGTTACCGCGGCAGGGGTTCTGGCGGATATTTTACAAACGTTAAACAGGTAAGAGATGATGAAAAAAATACCAGTGGGAATTCTGGGTGCCACCGGTAGTGTGGGAATCCGGTTTGTCGAATTGTTGGTGAACCATCCCTGGTTCGAGATTACGGTTTTGGCCGCTTCCGAACGGTCGTCCGGGAAAAAATACCGGGAAACGATCCAAAGCCGATTAACCTTCGAATTGCCGCCTGAAATCGGCGACATGGAAATACAAGCCTGTGAACCGGACTTGCCCTGTCGATTGGTTTTCTCCGGTCTGGACTCCGCCGTGGCCGGCGGGATCGAGAAAGCCTTTGCCAACGCCGGGTACGCGGTGGTTTCCAATTCCAAGAATCATCGCATGGATACGAACGTGCCGCTTCTGGTGCCGGAAGTTAATGCCGACCATCTGGGACTGGTTGCCCACCAATCGTTTGGCGACGGGATGATTGTCACCAACCCCAATTGCTCCACCGTGGGTTTGGTGATGGGACTGAAACCGTTACACGACAATTTCGGGTTGGACGCCGTGCAC
>JALUTR010000269.1 GCA_027021785.1 Fidelibacterota bacterium
CGACAAGATATCATGCAATACCAAGTAGAACCATTTTTTGATAAAACTATTGATCGATATTGTACAACCCTATTCTAAACAATACTATAGGAAGACTATTATACGTGAGGAATGTTAGTGATTAATATTAAAATGATGGGTTTGTTTAACCCTATCTCCCCGGAAATGAAACATCAAAAAATTGAATGGCGGCGGATATGAGTTCCGTCAGCAGGCTCCGATCGGTAAGCCGGAGTATGTTCACCCTTTTGCTGGTTATTCCTTTCTTCCTGAGTTCTTCCGGTTGTATACACTCCGGGAGCGCCCGTAAAAAAACCGGAATGGGAATGATGATGCACTCCAACGTAAAGCGGTCTGACCGGACCAAAACAGTAGATCAATGGGAGAATCTGATCACCGCCGCCATTAATGATTTGGCAAAGCGGGATTTGGGAGTTTCCTCGATAGCGGTATTGGATATTAAATCGAAATCCGCGGAAATAGACGTGGAATGGATCCGGCAAAAACTGATTACCGAATTGGTGGCTCTGGACCGCTATCAGGTTCTTAACCGGGATCGAATCCGGGAGCTCCTGGAGGAGCAGGGATTGGGACAAACCGGAGTGATTGACACCGATCGGGCCGTGAAAAATGGGAAATTGATTGGGGTGGATAGTTTCCTGGATGGGTATGTGTCAATCGAAAATGGGAAAGCGGTGCTGAGTTTGCAGTTAATTAAAACCGAGAATAGTGTCATTTTATGGGCCAAAACCATCGGAAAATAAAATTATGCAACAAGGGAATAATCTTGTTCCCATTGGTAATGTTTGTGGGGCTGTTGACAGCCCACGATTTTCAACAACAAACGATTTTTCGTAGAATTCATGCTTTGCCGGGGTTTACCAGCGTGGTGGAGGTGAAAGATTTGCGACCGGGTGAAATTCATCGCTGGCTGCGGGAAATGGACAATAGCCGGTTTAAGAAATGGCACGCGGCTCACCGGGAATACCGGGTGATACGAAAAACACCGGATTATATCGGGGGTCGGTTTTATTTCCGGGAAATTGTGGGTGAGTTTGAGATATCCGGTACCTGGGAAGTCATTTTTGCCGAACCGCCGGACACGATTATTTTTAAACGACTATGGCAACCGGTATACTGGTCGCTTATATTGACCGGCACGGAAACCGGTACGCTGGTGACGAATGATATGCGCTATGGAACCGGTTGGGAATGGGTTGATCGTTCCCTTAAAAGGTTCGTAGAACGGTTCTATTTAACACCGGAAATTCAAACGGCGATCGATTTACATGATCGGGAAGAATTTTTAATGCTTGGCACGGTGATTAACAATCAAAACAACAATTAACCGAAATGCCCCATCGGAAACGGGGTAATAACCGGAGGGATGATGAAAGCAATATGGTTATCATTTGCCGCAATTTTCTTGGCTGAGTTGGGAGACAAAACGCAGTTGGCCATTCTGGCGATGAAAGGGAAAGGATTTTCCGGCTTGGGGTTATTCATCGGTTCAATGCTGGCTTTCGGTGTACTGACCGGCATTGCCATCCTGGTGGGTACGTGGCTCCAGGAGAGAATCCCGGCCGAAATTATAAGACAGGGAGCGGCCACAGGCTTTGTTATTGTTGGAATTCTGATGTGGTTTGAAAAACTGTAACAAAAAAAAGAAGGAAGGAATGAAAATGAAAT
>JALUTR010000270.1 GCA_027021785.1 Fidelibacterota bacterium
ATAAGCAATGACCAGGCGCCGCCCCCCGTTTTGCTTGGTCTTTAATGACTCCACCTCGTCGGGCGACAGCATATCGTTATCGTAGAAAAGATCGATAATAATCAGATCGTAGTTGGTGGCCCGGATTGCTTCCAGGAAGCCGGTTTTTGAGTTGTAGGCGCCGGGGTTGATCAGGTAAAGGAAATTACGGGCTTCCGAAAGGCTGCCAACGACCAGGTTGTTTTCCCGGTAAGGCGTGGTCGGGTAACCGGGAATATTGTCCAAATCCCGGTGATCGGCGGCGAAAGAAATATAACCGCGATCTGCGTTTTGGGCGTAGGAATCGTCCATCTTGGAAGGCGTGGAGCAATAATCGATAGCCAAAACCTCAACCCCGTTGTTTTCCGCCAGATCGAGGAATTCAAACATGTATTCGCGTTCGGACAGGGGGGTGGGGGTATTGTCGCCCTCGTAACCATAGAATAAATCTTCGCGTCCCTGACCATCGATCGCGTATACGTAGGCGGATACCAGGGGGCCCGTCGCTTCACCGGTTTCGGTTAACAATTCCTGTCCGTTTTGCGGAATAACGATGAAGTACGGATCCTCGGCCTTGGCGTAATAACTGATATTCTGTACGAAAGCACGCATCTCCTGCCGGTAGTCCCGATTCAGGTCGGTTGTGGATTCAACGCAACCGTTCAATAGTGTTAACACGGGAATCAGATAGATAGAATATTTCATTGAAGCCTCCCTGTTGAACTCACGCATCCGGGTATTTCCGTTTGGTGAAATAAACGACATCCTCAAATTCGGAATAACCCATTGCCCTGAAGGCCTGAATGGAGTCATGATTCCAACCTTCCACCAGGCAGGCAATGATGTCAATTCCCATTTCATACAGATCTTCTTCGACCCTGCTTACCAGTTTCCTGCCGATACCCCGGTTTCGATATTCCGGGTGTACCGCCAAACGGTTAATCCAGCCTTTGCGACCGTCATGGGTGCCGAAAACGGAGCCGATGATTCGGCCGTTGTATTCGGCGACATAGAAAATGGCGTTACCTGATTTTAATTCCCGTTCGATTTTATCGCGTCGGTCGCGGCCCTTCGGCTTATACGGCAATCCGGATTTTTCCCAGAGATTAATTAACGCGTCATAATCCCCGATGCGGAATCTGCGCAGTTTTATTTCCTGTTTATCAGGCCTGCTCATTGTTTGTTGTTTCGGCTGTTTGCAGGACGGTGATGGCGTTCTTTAAAAGCGTTGAATTCGGGATCAGGATTGCCTTTTCGTCGGATTTAATGGTGGTGTACCGCAAATTAATTTCGGCCACGGTACCCTTATAGCCCGCAACGGCTATTTCATCGTTCAGGTGGAAAGGATTGTGGAGGAGAATCATCACTCCGGCGATGGAGTTGGAAAGGGTGTCTTTCAGGGCAAATCCCACGGCAAACCCGGTCAGTCCCAGGCCGGTAACCAGGGCGGAAACATCGATTCCCAAGGTTCCCAGGGCGGAAACGGCGCCGAATATAATCAGGCTGATTTTTGCCGCCCGACCACCCAGGTTGAGTAATTCCTGATTGAGTTTTCGTTTGATGCTAAGACGGCGAATGACTTTTTGAAGGATCAGCCCGCCAATCCAGAAAGCAATAAAAATGAACAGGCTGAAAATGATGTTGGGCGCTTTGGCGATCAG
>JALUTR010000271.1 GCA_027021785.1 Fidelibacterota bacterium
CGCAAGCGCGAAAATGGGGCATGAGCCATCTGGCGCTCACCGAAGTGAACGGCCTCTGGGGATTCATTCGTTTCGTCCAGCACGCCCGCGCCGCCGGCATTCTTCCAATCGCCGGGGCGAACCTCATCACCGCCTCCGACGACATCGTCCTGCTTGCGGAGAACCAAACCGGATACGAAAATCTCTGCCGGGCCGTCTCCCGCGTTCACGATAACCGTCGTCAATCCGTCACCGACATCTTGCAGCCGAACCTTTCAGGACTTTTCGTCCTGTCCCACCAGGCGGCCACATTGCGGGAATTGGCCCGGTTCGTGCCCAACACACACCTGTTTGTCGAACTTCGTCCCGGGGTGTCCGAGTCCGCGGCCCGGGGGTTAGCCGGACAACTGCAACTGGAGGTTGTTGCCACCGGGGACGTCTATTTTCTTCGTCCCGGGGATCAACGGGCCCACCGGCTCCTGCGGGTAATCGACCGCAACGCCACCCTTTCCCTTCCGGGCTCCGCCGATGTCAAATCCCGGCGGCACTGGTTCCGTTCCGAAAAAGAAATGGTGCAACTCTTCCCCAACAGCCTGGAAGCCCTTAATAACAGTCATTATCTGGCCGAGCGGTGCAAAACCGATTGGTCTTTTGTCAATACCATTTTCCCCAACCTCTCCCTGCGGAATACGCACCACGCCAACCGAACATTGAAAAACCTGGTATACGCGGGTGCCGAAAAACGGTACCGGCGTATTACGGCGCCAATCGCCGCGCGCATTCAATACGAACTGAATCTCATCGCTCAAAAGGGCTTTGCGCCCTACTTTCTGATTGTACACGACATTGTCCGCAACACCAGGGCCACCATCGGCCGCGGGTCGGCCGCGGCTTCCATTGTCAGTTATTGTCTCTTCATCACCCAGGTCGATCCGATCCGGTACAACCTGCAGTTCGAACGGTTCATTCATCCGGAGCGGGAAAACATGCCCGACATCGACGTGGATTTCCCCTGGGATGAACGGGACGATGTTTTGGCCTCCATTTTCAAAAAATACGGCCCCAGGCGGACAGCCATGGTTTCCAACCAGGTGTTTCTCCGGCCCCGTTCCGCCATCCGGGAAGTGGCCAAGGTCTACGGCCTGTCCAACGAAGAAATCTTAACTATTACCAAACGCATCGGTTACCATCAATCCCGCAGGGACCTCGCGAACTGGGTAAGCACGGATCCCCGCTTCGCTAATGCGAATCTGGATGACACACTGCTGGAAGTCCTCACCCAAAGCGAAAAAATCGTGGGAGTGTTGCGGAACTCTTCGGTACACCCGGGCGGCGTGGTTATTGTGCCGGATGAAATTCGAAAATACGTCCCGGTGCTGACGGCGCCGAAAGGGATCCAGATCGTGGAGTGGGAGAAGGACCAGGTGGAAGACGCCGGTTTGCTGAAAATCGATATCCTTGGGAACCGGAGTCTCTCCGTGGCGCGGGATACCATCCGGCAGATCAACCTGAACTACGGACCCACCACCAGTGACAAGTATATGGACTACCACCAAATTCAACCGGTGGGCGATCCCAAGACCGAAGCGTTAATGAAAGCCGGCAGAACTATGGGCGTTTTTTACATCGAGAGCCCCGCCACCCGGCAACTCCTGGCAAAGGCCGGCGTGGTCGATTTCGAGCATGTCGTCATCTATTCCTCGATTATTCGTCCGGCCGCCAATCGCTTCACCAACATCATGCTGGAACGGATTCACGGGAAACCCTGGGAGTTGCCGCACCCCGATTTGGAATTCCTCCGGGAAAGTTATGGGATTATGGTGTACGAAGAGCAAGTGTCCACGGCGGCGCGCGTGCTGGCCGGCTTCGGTTACGCGGAAGCGGACGCCCTGCGCAAAACCATGAGCCGGGATTCGCTTCAGTACCTGATCCCGGGCTGGAAAAAGAAATTCTTTACCCGGGCCCGGCAACGGGGATATTCCGAAAAACTCATCCGTCAGATCTGGGACATGATCGCTTCATTCGTCGGCTATTCCTTTTGCAAACCCCATTCCGCTTCGTACGCCATGCTTTCGTTCACTTGTGCTTATCTCAAGGCCCACTACCCGGCCGAATTTTTGGCGGCGGTGGTTTCCAACCAGGGAGGATACTATTCGATCTATGCTTACCTGAGCGAAGCCCGGCGCCTCGGGATTCAAATCCTGCCGCCGCACATTAACCGCAGTCAGAAGGATTACCGGGGACGAAAAAACCGTATTCGCATGGGTTTCATGAGCATTAAAAACCTGCGGGATAAGACCATAAAAGCAATCCTTGACGAACGAAAGGCCGGTGAGTTCGAATCGCTGGAGGATTTTCTGGTCCGGGTCGATCCGGATCTCGCCGACGCCATGGCCCTCACCAATGCCGGTTGCTTCGCCGAACTCGAGCCGTTCCTCACCCACAAGGAAATTGCCTACCGGGTGGCGCACCACACCCTTTCCGGCGGCCCCCGGGAACCGTTCCTACCGGCGCCGCTTAAACAAACCCTGAGCCCCGCCGAACAGCGACAACTGGAAATTGAGACTTTCGGGTTCCCGGTCTCCACCCACCCCCTGGAACCATATCAGCCGTTCCTGAAAGGACTTGTGAAAAAAGCCCGCGACATTCCCCGCTACGTGGGCAAGACCATTCGCCTGGCCGGAGTGTACATCACCCGGAAACCCACCCAAACCCGTCAACGGGAAGCAATGGAATTCCTGACCCTGGAAGATGAAACCGACATTTACGAATGTGTCCTGTTCCCGGAAGCTTACCGACAGTACGGTGATCTGTTGCACTGGGAGACCCTGTTCGTGTTGCGGGGACGCGTCGAAGAATCCTTCGGGGTCTGCACGGTCACGATTGAAAAACTGGCCGGCCTTCCGCAGGTGGCGCGGAAATTGTCCCGAACCCGGCGAAACGGGAATCAGGAACCAAGAACCAAGAGCTCCCGACGAAAGTCGGGAAGCGAAGCGAGTCCGCAAAGCGGACCGGCGCATGCCGGGAAGCCAAAAACCAAGTATTAATTTCCTCCTCTCCATATTTAGCCCCCATTTTCCCTGGAATTTTGTTCCTGGTTCTTGGTTCCTGGATTTTCCCATAAGAAATCACCAAAGGTCACAAATTTTTCTCCCTGTCCACGTATCTTTGCAGTAATATTGTATATGTGTGGGCGGAAAACACTTACAAAAGATATGCGGTCGATTATCGAGGAACTGGCTGTCGAGGAATGGGAGGACCCCGATAATTACTTTCCCAGTTACAATATTGCCCCTACCCAAACATCCCCTGTTTTGCTGTACAGGGCGAAACGCTTGATCCGGCCGATGCGTTGGGGATTGATTCCTTATTGGGCCGGGGATATTTCAATCGGTTCCGGATTGATTAATGCCCGCGCCGAAACTTTGCCGGAAAAGCCGTCTTTCCGGAACCTGGTTCCGAAAAACCGCTGCGTGGTCGTTGCTGACGGATATTACGAATGGAAAAAGGAGGGCCGCAAAAAGACTCCCTATTATATTCACCATCCTGCGGGAGAGCTGTTGCCCATGGCCGGATTATGGGATTGCTGGCGATCACCGGACGGGGACCCCGTTTTTTCCTATACCGTCATCACGACCCCAAGCCGCGCCGACCTGGCCCACATTCATAATCGCATGCCGGCTATTTTGCTGAAGTCCGATCTGGACACCTGGATCAGGACGGAAACGTATTCCCCGCGCGCGGCGCTTTCGTTATTAGCTCCTTACCCGGGAAAAGTGGAAGCCTACCCAGTCGCGCCGGTCGTTAATTCGCCCCGGAACAACTCGCCGGAATGCATCCGTCGTGTCCACTGACCTGGTTCATTCGGAGGCGAAAACAATCTCCGCACTCCGGATTGTTTTTGCCCCGGCCCGAAGCATTTCGTTGATAGCTTCTTCCGAATCGCCAGCGTTTACGTCGACGCCCCGGACGGCATCCTGAACAACATAGGTTTCAAATCCCGCTTTCAGGGCATCGAGAACGGTTGCCTTCACGCAATAATCGGTCGCCAGACCGCAAATAAACACTTTGCTGATCTTGTGATCACGCAACAGAGATTCCAGGTTCGTTCCGTCAAAACCGGAATATGCGTCCTTGTCCGCGGTTGTTGCTTTACTGATCACGACGACCTGCTTATTTATTTTCAGGTCCGGGTGAAATTCGGCGCCCGGCGTGCCTTGCACGCAATGAACCGGCCAGGGACCGCCCTGTTCTGAAAAACTGGAATGGTTGGACGGGTGCCAGTCGCGGGTCGCGATCACCACGGCCCCGGCATTTTGAAACTTTGCTATCAGCTCATTAATCGGTTCGACAATCCGATCACCTCCCGGAACGGGCAAACTCCCCCCGGGGCAAAAATCATTTTGAACGTCGACGATAATTAAGGCCTGTTTATTCATCATCTTTTATTTACAATAAACGAATGTTTTTGCAATTTCGGATTCGGGTTATACCTGCGACCCACCTTGGCTCTGGGTTTGCCTTCAACCAACACCACATCGGCGGTGAAATCGTAACGGCCGTCCATTAATGCGGATCCCACGCCATAGGCATCGGCCGGGACTCCCTGTTGTTCGAATTCGGAAATCCGTTCGGCGTTGAATCCCCCCGATACGATTATCTTGACATGGTTGAACCCCGCCTTATCCAAGGCGCGTCGCACGTTCCACACCAATTGGGGATTCACTCCCGTGGGGTTGATTTGCCCCATTTGCGGTATTACCGATTTGTCCACCACCGTATTGGAAGTGTCAAGTCGCACGCCCCATAGACGGTCTCCCAGTTCCCGCGCCACCGCCAGGGAAGTATTTACCGAATCATTATCGAAATCCACCAAGGCAATCAGGTTGGTATCCGGGAAATTGACATCGAACAATTTCGCGGCCTTCACCGTGTCGCCGTCGCAGGCGGCGATAAGCGCATGGGGAATTGTCCCGGCACCGGACGCACCCCACCATTCCCCCTGGGCATCGGTGGAAACCGCCGCGGCGCCACCGATCCTGGCGGCGTATCCATCACCACCCTGCATGTACCAGTGATCAAAACGCGCCGGGAAATAGAGGATCGGCTTGCCCCGGGCAGCCGTCACTACCTTTCTCACGTTGGTGGCGATTTTGGTCCTCCGTGCCAACACCCCGAGGTAAATCGTTTCCAGGTGAACAAACTGGAACAGGGGGCCCTCGATTGTCATTACGGTTTCCCAAGGCGATATTTCATCGCCGTCTCTCAGGGTGTGTACAACAATCTCGGCGGAGGTATCGATCCAGAGGTCATCGAGTTCGTGTTCGAGGTCCAGTTTCTGTTCCTGGGCGGTAAGCATCTTCGTTTTCGAATTGAAATACAATTTTCGGATTTTTTTCTTCAGTTCGATATAGCGGTCAAACAACCGGTACGCTTTTTGCCGATCCTTATAGTAGCCGGTGCCCAGTTTCAGGATTGCCAGCGCTTCGTCGATACCACACAACACCGCCCGGTTTTTCTGGAAAACCTGCATTAATACGGATGTGTTCAGACGGGCGTTTTCCAGGGCGACCTTGCTGCGCCAAAAATAGATATCGCTGCGGTACCCCCGTCGTATTTCGTGAACCGGGATGTCAAATGTTTCCGGGGGTAACGGTTTCCAATGGGTTCGCTGTTTATTCATTTCTCAATGGTATTCATTATTGATAAAAACTTTCGTAGACTTGCACATTAATTGATCCTAATCTATGGTTTTTGTGAAATTGATCCTGATATTGATTTTAACATAATAACTACTCATTGTGAAAGAGCTACGATAATTTTTTACCCAACCGGTCTGTTTTCTGTAAATCAACTTCAGGTCATTTTTCTGACGTTCAATGTTTGTCTGGATTTAATTGAGAACGAGCCGCAATTGATCCATCACCTTTCCGGGAGGAAGCAAAGAGGAACTGATTAATATATTTTACAGAACTTTTCGGATTTATCTCAACCACGATGCCGATGACGCTGAAGTGTTTCTCGGGATACCCAGATCATTTAACATGGGTTTGAGCGTCCGCTTCTAAAACCTGTCCGAAACGTTTCGGAAACATTAACCCAAAAGCCCCGCGATGGGGCTTTTGGGTTTTTATTCCTGTCATACACAATAGAAACATGTTGAATCCTGTCGGGAAAGACAGCACCAACCCGCTCACCGGCAAAAATTAATCGGGGCCACAACTTTTACTTCGGAATAATCCTGCGATCTATGATTTCGCCCTGAGGATTTCTCAAGGTCACGATCAGCTCTTTCCGGACCCGATCATATCCGAATTCTTTGGTTACTTTCAATTCGCCTTGAGCATTCAAATATTCAATGCGCGTCAATTCGGAACCGGCACGGAAAAAAAGCCGATGGCTGCCGACCTGGGTGGAATCGGCCCGGTAATAGCGCGATATTATCAAACTCCGTGTGGACGTAGTATCGCCTTCCGGTCGGTAATCGAAAGTATAGAAATAGTAAAGAATTCCGTTTTGGTCATACACCTCGACTTTTTTCGGACGGTCGCTTTGTTCCCGCAGGTAAAACCTGGCTTTCCATCCGGGCCGCATTTCACTTAAATCGGGTGCGAATAAATAATTGTCCAATCGCGTCAGCGGCTGGCGGACGTGGAACTCGACTGCATATTGCCGGTAGATACCGGTACTGTCGCGCTTCAATCGGTAACTCCACCGGCGTTTCCCCTGTTTATCGTAATAAGTGACCCGTTTCAGAAATCCACGCTCGTCGAAATAGGCCCGGTAATAGCGTGCCCGCGCTTCCTGTTTAGAGATCGGCGCGGTCAATTCCCCCGTACGAATATTCCATTTTCGAAAGAAACGAATTCCTCCCGGTTCCGCGGTAATGATTTTTTGCTTCAGCGTCCCCCGCACAACCAAAGATTCCTTAACCGGTTCCGGAGCTTGCGACTGAAAGACGGCAATGACCGCTTTTTGCGGTTTCTCCTTATCCCGGACTTTGGATGTGTCCTGCTGACGATCTTCTTCCGTATCCGGTGTTTCTTTCCTTTCGGTTTCCGTCTCGGTTCGTGAAGCGAATAATCGTCCTTTCCACCGGGCCCAAAACAAGGCTGTTTGGATGACTTCATTATCCGGGTTCAGCGCAGCCTGTTCTTCCGGGGTCAGCGGAACAAATTCCGATTTTGTTTCTGCCGTTGGTTCTTTGTTCCCCGGTTCAACCGGAAGGGATTGATCCCCGGGGATAAATTCCACACGCAACAATTTACCTGCGGGGGAATATTCCGCCCGGAAATGCGGTTTCCCGGCTACTTCTTTATACGGCACGCTGTTCTTCAGAATCGCCGTGCGCGTTAAAACGGTCGAATAATATTTAACAACCACACTATCCGTTTCCTGACCAAGGAGAAACGATAAAAGGGCCGGTCCGAAGCCCAAAAGAGTAATGACTTTCATCGCCGCAATCTCAGGTTGCCCAGGCCAGTACAATCATGACTGCCAGGATCATTGTAAAACCGATCCAGCGTCCGCTGTTGACTTTGCGCTGGTAGGCCTCCACTTCGCGGTCAATTCCGCGGTAGTTCAGAACAACCTCCACCACCTCTCCTTTCTCGACCAACACATCCTGTTGAGCCAAGCGAATTAAATCAAGAATCTTCTGCCGTTTGGGGAAATTGGCGTTTATCATATCCGATACATCGGGAAAATAACTCACGCGGTGCCACCCCGGTAATACATCCACGACCTCGGGAAGGGGTGATTTACCAACGGGATGTCCGTCAACATAGATTTGAACACCCGCTTCGTCACAAACAATTCGTATCCCCGTTCGTTCCGGGACATCGCTCCAGGTTATTTCCTGGTTCTGGGCGGATAAATTTGACGACAGAGAACAGAAAATGAAAAAAATAATCGTGAAGCGTCTCACAAAAAACACTCCATTCAGGAACCGAGATTCTTTAATTCCTGCTGCAATTGGGCGACCTCAAAAATAATCTCCGTGGGATCTTTTCCGGCGGCTTCCATCTCCCGGATTTTGATTCGCGCCTTCCTGATTTTCTCCTTAAGGGGATTGGCGGACAAAACGGTTACGCATTCCCTGACCGTAGTAACCGGATCCAGTACCGGACTTTCTTCCATTAATATCCTGGCAACCGTTTCCCGATCTTCTTTGGTCTCAAAATGATCGATAATGGCGGCATAATCAATTTCATCATAAAGCGGCATCAACAATTCGGACAGACGTTTGAGTAACCGCTCCGTGAACAAATCCAGGTTAACCATGTCACGGACCAATTGCCGCGCTTCACGGTCGGGTCCGGCCAGGACTTTTACCAACTCCAACTGGGCCTTTTGGACTTGTGAAGTAAAGCGGTCCGCGGGAGCGGTCTTTGCCGTATCGGCCTCGGCCGGCAATCGGCCGCCACGTCGTTCCCGTTGCAACTGTTTGACCAATTCCAATTCATCAATCCGCAGTTCCTGCGACAATTCACGCACCAGGTCATCGCGAACAATACCGTCGGGAATTCCGGCAATTTGGCTGAGGATATCCCTGATATACCGGGACCGTTCCGCGCCTGTCATGGCGGCGGCCTTTCTGACCGTCAAATGGAATTTTAATACGGGTAATGTTTCGTCCAGGGCCGCGCGGAAGGATTCGGCGCCCTTTTCCCGGATCCAGTCATCCGGATCGAGTCCCTCCGGAAGCGGTAGAATCCGCGGTTCTATTCCCCCTTTATAAAGCAGGTATCCGGCCCGTATGGCGGCGTTAACACCGGCTTGATCGCCGTCGTAAACCAATACCACCCGCTCGGCAAATTTGCGGATCTGGCTCACGTGCCGTTCGGTGAGGGCCGTTCCGGACGCGGCTATCAGGTTTCGGATGCCCGCCTGGTATAATTGAAGGAAATCCATATAGCCCTCCACCAGGATCGCGTAACCCGCCTTCCGAATCGCTTCCCTGGTAGCGTGCAAACCATAGAATATATCACTTTTATGGTACAAAGGTGTTTCCGGTGAATTCAGGTACTTGGCCGGATCTCCCGGGTCCAATGCACGTCCGCCGAAGGCAATGATTTTGCCGGCCGTGTTAAAAATCGGGAACATGATCCTTCCCCGGAAGCGATCGAACATTCCGCGGTCCGATCGTGAAAATAATCCCGATTTATCAAAAACTTCCGGGGTATAACCGGCTTTTTTTGTCTCTTTATACAAAGCATCCCAACGGTCTTCAGCCAAACCGATT
This sequence comes from Fidelibacterota bacterium, assembly GCA_027021785.1. GTDB lineage: Bacteria > Fidelibacterota > Marinisomatia > Marinisomatales > JAADGP01 > JAADGP01. The sequence continues at coordinate 9,224 of JALUTR010000271.1, forward strand.
TTGAATTGTTTTATGGTTGTCTCCTGCAATCCGCGTTCCCGCAGGTAAGCCAATGTTTTCCCGCCTTTATCCGAAAGCAGTTGTTTATGATAAAAATTCGCCGCGTCCAGATGCAGCTCGTACAACTGCGAAAATAACTCCTGCGCCCCCTTATCCCGGGAAAGCTCCACCGGAATACCGTAACGATCCCCCAAGTTCTTCACCGCTTCAACGAAACTCAGTTTTTCATATTCCATGATGAAGTTGAAAACGTTCCCCCCGGCTCCACACCCGAAACAATGGTAAATTTCTTTTTCCGGAGCAACACTGAAGGAGGGGGTTTTTTCATGATGAAAAGGACACAACCCGAAATAATTCCTTCCCCGGCGTTTCAATACCACATACCTGGAAACAACATCCAGAATATCCGCCGCATTCCTGACACGTTCGATGGTTTCTTGCGAAATCCGCGCCATTAAGGCAATCCTTCCTTATCGGATATATCCGTTATAAAACTTTTAATATATTTCTCTCCCTTTTTAACCGGGTCGGACCAACCAAGAAATTTAACAACGGTAACCCGGGCCTTCGTTACACCGCGCGCCAGGCGCGATTCCCTCCGGATTATCTCCGCCCATTTATCCAATGGCGACAGCTCAACTACCCAGATAACCAAAGCAATAATGATCACCCCCTTCACCACGCCAAAGACAAACCCCATGGATTTATTCATCCAGCGCGTGCTATGGTAAACAAGCAGGTAATGGGTCAATTTGGTTAAAAATCTTATGCTCAATAACGTTATTGAAAATAAAATAATATTACTCAGGAGCAACAATATCCAGGGGTCCAGGTCAAGGACGGTTTTGATATTCCCGGCCAGGTCCACATAATAACGCATGCTTACCGTAGCGGCAAATATCAATCCTAACAAACGACCCAGTTCCTCGATTAGCCCCCGTCTGAAACCGATGATACCCATCCCCAGCAGAAAAAACCCCGCCAATCCATCCAGAAATAATATCATGTTCAGCCCGGTCTGTTTGGTGAAAAGCGGATCGCTTCGCGGGATGTACCCTCCATCTTAATCTGCCTTCCGCGGCTCCGGGCTCATTGCAGAAATTCCCGGACTATTTGCTGGGCGACCCTGCCGTCGATTCGTCCCGCCCCGCGTTTCATCACCTGCGGCATTACTTTTCCAATGTCGGAGAGGGAGGAGGCTCCCGTTTCCGACACTACCGTTTTTACCAGCTCCCGGACCTCTTCCTTGCTCATCATCTTCGGCAAGTACTTTCCCAGGATTTCCAGTTCCGCCGATTCCTGTTCCACCAGATCCATCCGGCCGCCTTTACGATAAAGGTCAATTGATTCCTTGCGTTGTTTAACCAACGATTGGAGAACCTTTATTTCTTCCGCTTCGCTTAATTCGTCCTGTTTCTCGATTCGCTTGTCTTTTAATTTAGACAGGACACCTCGCAAAGCAGTCGCTTTTTGTTTTTGTCCCGACTTCATGGCCTGATACATATCTTTTTGAATAGTTTCGAACAATGTCATTATTCCCTCCGAAATTCGGCAATCCTTTAACCGCATTCGTTTCCGGCCTTGTAAATTGCCCTCACGCCTGATCGATTCGTTTCATTGCCATTAGTAAACGGTCCTGGTTAATCTCAAAACCGATAAACCGACGTCCTGATTTTTTTGCCAGTATACCAACGCCCCCGCTACGCATGAAAGGGTCCACAACCCAATTCAACTTGAAACTGCTGGCTTCCAGGATGCGCTGGATTAATTGTTCCGGTTTATCCCCTTCCATTTTTTCAATCGCTCCGGCTTGCAAATCAATTATATCCGCCCAGAAGTTCGTCATTCCTTCCTTATCGGTTGCTTCCGTTGTGTTCTTACCTTCGATCTTATGCCCCACCGGCTTCTTATTGAACATAAATTCATGCGATTTGGTTGCGAACCAGATATCAGCCAGCGCGTTGGCCCAGGTTACCGTTTTAGGACTTTTGGTCTTCCTGCCACACCGCCAGGTTATGCGGGTCTGCACCTGGAAGAAATCATTTAACAAAGCCTGGTACATTCCGGAAAAGCGCCATTCACACAACAAATATATGGCCCCGGTGGGCTTCAGAACCCGGTATGATTCCTCGAGCCAGCTTTTGTTCCAGTAATAATATTGCTGCAGCGTTAACGTCCCGCCGCGTTGTTCGGTACCCTGTACGGGATTTTCGGGGGGATCGGCAATGATAAGATCAATCGATTCCGTCGGTAAACCGGCTAACCCCTCCTTGCCGTCCGCCAGGTACAAACCCTCGTGCATTCGTTCACGCGTCATCTTCATATCCTCGACGCGCTGAATCGCCGGCAAGTAGCGATTCAAATCGGCAATAGTGAGTCCCCGGTAGGGTTCAAGAGGTGTTGTAAACAGGGGACTTCCAGGCTCTTTTTCCAACGCTGCCATACTAAAATTTATCACTGGTTTGGGATTCATAAAATTGATTCCCACGTTAGGGAGTTATTGACTTTTATTTCCATCCACACCCAATTTCACCCTCGCATGTCGCGGAAGAAAAAAGTTTTATTCGTTTGTACCGGAAATTCCTGTCGCTCCCAAATCGCCGAGGGATTGCTCAGGGATATGGCCGGGGACCGTTTTGAAGTGTACAGCGCCGGGTCACATCCCAGCCGGGTTAATCCCCTGGCAATCGCCGTAATGAAAGAATGGGGAATCGATATTTCGCATCACACATCGGACTATGTTGACGACTATTTGGACAAGGACATTGATATTGTCATTACCGTCTGCGATCATGCCAACCAGGTTTGCCCGACTTTCCCGGGAAAGGTGGAACGAATCCACTGGAGCATTGACGATCCCTTCAGCGGTTGGGACCTCAATCCCGACCGCTTGGACCATTTCCGGAAAACTCGCGGCACCTTAAAAGAAAAGTTGGAGGAATTCTTAAGGACACATTAGTTGTCTATCATCCTCCGGCGGGGACTGTTCCGTTGAAGCTGCTTATACCATATATTTTGCTATGTATTGTCCTGAAGGGCCAAATCGCCATTACGGAAATCATGTACAATCCCGAGGGGACGGATTCCCCCAACGAATTTGTCGAACTTTTTAATCTATCCGCCACGGATACCCTCAGTTTAAAAGGTTGGAAACTGCGTGATATGTACAGCACCGATGACCTGGTGGACTCCGGGTATGGCTTTCGAATTCCCCCTTTTCGTTACGCTCTTGTTTTTGAAGGTGATTACGATTTCTCAACCGGAATCTATGCTTCCAGGATACCGGAGGACGTCATCCTGATAAAAGTCGACGATTCAAGCATCGGCAACGGGCTTTCCGCCCGTGATTCCCTGTACCTGATCGACAGTACCGGGATTATCCGCGATTCCCTGGGTTGGTCCGATATCGCGCCGGAGGGATTCTCAATAGAGAAGGTGCGACCGGATTATCCAAACACACCCTCCAACTGGCTTCCCAGTCGCGATTCCCTGGGCACCCCCGGGTACATTAACAGCGTTCATCCTTTTCTCATCGACGGGGCGATACTGGCGGACCGGCTGACCGTGGAACCCCCGGTTTTAAACCCCGGAGGTTCGGCCGGACTATCCGTTGCCATTACCAATACGGGCCTGCTTCCCATATCCGGATCGGTCGATATTCTCCATTCCGGGATCCTCTATTCCCGTACCGCAATCGCCACCCTCGACGTGCTTGACACCCTTACGATCACGACCGAAGTGGGACCTTTTACGTCCGGTTACCAGCGCCTGGAAGTAATTCTATCCATTCCCGGGGATCTTGATACCAGCAACAACCGTATCTCCGCTTCCCTCGGTGTGCGCTATTCCGCTCACACATTGGTTTTGAACGAGTTCCTGCCGATCCCCGGAGAAAAGCAGACCGAGTTTGTCGAACTGGTTCATGAAGGAAAGGAAACCGTCAATTTATTGAACTGGCGCATCGCGGACAGCCGTTCGGGGACTCTATACCGGTTACCGGCCAAACCGGTTTATCCGGAAGAATTTATTCTGATAGCTCCCGATTCGACGCTTTTTGAGACCGTCCCCCCGGGCACTCCGTTTATCACGCCCGAAAACGGATTTCCGACCTTGAACAACAGCGGCGATGAAATTCGCATTTTCGATCCCTTCGGTACGCTCATTGATTCCTTATCCTATTCAACCGGGTGGCCTTTGCAATCGGGAAAATCGTTGGAGAAAATCTTTCCTTATTATGCCTCCGCGGATTCATCAAGTTGGCGATCCTCTGTTAATACCGACGGCATGACTCCCGGGAGAAAAAACTCTGTCACACCATTGGAACTGAACGGCGCAATCGTTAATAACCTGATCCGCCTCAATCCCCTCTACCCCGGACCAACCGATTCCGTATCCATTTCGGTATCGGTTGCCAATCACGGAGTGATGGAATTCACGGCCGCGGTTAAGGTATTTTCGCAGGGCGATTTGATCCACAGTGCTCCCGTGTCGGCAATCGCCTTGGCGGAAACAACGGAAGTTTCCTTCACCATCCCCCCCTTCGGCTCAGGAATCCATCCCTTGCTGTTCCAACTGTATCTACCGGGCGACCAGGACATGTCCGATAATGAATTTGCGGACACCCTTAAAGTCCGGTTCCTCCCGGGTGTTGTCCGGATTAACGAATTCATGCCCATGCCGAACAACGATCAGGTTGAATTCATTGAATTGGTTGCCCTGGAACCGGTGATCCTGGAAGGGTGGGGCATCAGCGACAGATCCAACACCGTTCGGACATTTCCCCGCACGCAATTACAGACCGGGGATTATTTGGTGATCGCGGCGGATTCTTCCCTGTTTTCGGAAATCCCCGCTGCTTCGCCCTCCGTAGTACCGGCAAACGGCTTCCCGACGCTGAACAATTCCGGGGACGCCATTTACTTGTACGATATGACCGGGGCGATCATTGATTCCCTGGTTTATAACGGCAACTGGCCGGTCACGGCGGAACGGTCAACGGAGAAACTCCGGCCGGAATTCCCATCGCCCGCCATGAAAAACTGGAAAATTTGCACGGCCGCATCGGGGATGACCCCGGGAACCGTGAATTCCATTGCTCTTCTTACCCTGGACGGAACCATCGTTACCGATTCCATTAAACACCGGCCTTTTTACCCGAAACCCGATCAAATCATCCGGCTTTCCATTCCCATCACCAACATTGGAGTTGCTTCCTTTTCCGGTACCGTTACCATCGAGGAACAGGAAGAAGAACTGGCGGAGGTAACATTCCCCACCGTAACGGCAAACGATACGATCGCAATAAACGTCGACCTCCCGTCCCTGGGTTCGGGCTCACATATTCTCACTATCCTTTTGGACATTATTGGTGATCTCGATCCTTCCAATAATCTCGCTCAGGATACGATCAATGTCAGCTATCCCTTCGGTTCGGTTGTGATCAATGAATTTTTCCCGCGTCCGGACTCTACCCAAACAGAGTTCATTGAACTGGTGAATCCTACCGGTCTGAATTTGTCCGGCTGGGCCGTTAGCGACAATTCCCGCAGACTTAAGGTGTTCCCAAGTTCGGAATCTTTTGCCAATGAATACCTTGTTATCGGCGCCGATTCCGCCTATTTCCCTGATTTGCCGGCCGGCAGCGCCGTCCTTATTCCCCCTGCCGGGTTCCCCAACCTGAACAACACCGGCGACGCCCTTTATCTTTACGATATGACCGGCAATGTTGTCGATTCGCTGCGTTATACCGAAAACTGGCCGATCATCGATGGGCGATCCACCGAAAAATTCCGGCCGGATTTCATTTCGAATGATTCCTCCCGCTGGGCTGTCGCCGTAAACCCGGAGGGGATGACTCCCGGCCGACAAAACAGTGTTTATTATGAAAAACTCCCGAAAAAGGGAATGGTACTTTTTACACCCAACCCGTTCTCACCGGATCATGACGGGTTTGAGGATGTTTTATCGATTCAATACCGATTGCCTTTCGACCAGGCGATTCTGAAAGTGGAAATTTTCGACATGTTGGGCCGCACTATCGCCCGCCCTTACTGGAACGTGTTTGTCCCCCACGAAGGTGTTTTGACCTGGGATGGAAACCGGGACCAGGGGGAAACAGCCCGAATGGGGATTTACATTGTAAAGGTCACCGCCAAGCACCCGGTTTCAGGAAAAACCTGGGAAAGTGTCCAGACCGTTGTGCTGGCAAAAAAACTGTAAATACCGGTTTTCGGCTTCCCCCGCTGGGGTGGGATCGCAATGACAGTCTCAGTGACGGGGGCATATTTAATGTACGAAGAGCCAAGAGCCAAGAACCAAGAGCTCCCGACGAAAGTCGGGAAGCGAAGCGAAATCCCGGCGCATGCCGGGAAGCCAATCCGTCAGACGGCGGACCGATAGGAGTCGGGAAGCCAATCCACCGGGCGGTCTGTGGAATCGTTGGGAAAGATACCGTGAAAGCAGAAATATCTAACGGCACTGTCAGCTTCCAAACCGCCCTGTTCTTCCCGCAAATGTCCTTTTGTTCATGGTCAGGAGACCATGAACGATCAGTTTAAAGTGTAATCCGATCCTGCAATAAACCTTCGGATTGGTTCTCCGCCCGTAACCGGGGCATTACGATTCGTCATTACTGAATATTTTGGGTTTGTTTTTTTACGGGAAACCCACAATAAAAAACAGGACGCAAATTCGCGTCCTGTTTTCTCCGAATATTTATTTTTGATTTAACGCAGGGTTAATCCGACACCAATGTTCAATGCCTTATACTCACCCACGTTATAATCTGCGTTAATGCTCAGCAGGGCCAGTTTCAGCCGTACACCGGCGATTGTCCGGAATTTGTTTTCCCCGTCCAAAGAGAATTCAATCTTTCCCAGATCCGGATGTTCATACGTCACATCCATACTCGAGTTCTCAATCCCGATTCCACCGTATACCGTAATAAAGGGGATACTCTTGCTGGCCTGCAACGTCATTATACTGTGATTTGATTCAATAACGTCACTTAGCTTAAGACTTGTCATATAGTATCCGGCGGACAGGGCAACCGGGAATAATGGGATCGGAATGAACTGGTTCAAGCCGATCTTTCCACCGAAACCGAAAAAAGACAGTTCTCCCGCTTCTCCCAATTTAAATGTGGGGAATCCTCTTAATGTGACCTCAATATCCATTGGCAAACCAACCGAAGCCTGGGGTATAAACATCGGCAACCCGGGAAAGTTAAAGCCCTTAGGTGTTTCAAGGTTCAGGTCACTGACGGCCCCCTCCAAATCGGAAGCCGGAATGTTATCGACGACCTCCTGAGATACTCCATAGGTATTAACCAATTGATCCTTTATCGCGCTTACGGCATAACTTCCGTCGGCCTCGATTGTGTTGCTTTTGTCTTCGCCGAAAAAGGTGGATGAGGTCCGATCTCCCGGATAAAGCTGATCACCATTCAAAGCAATGTCGTAAGTGGTTCCGTCTCCGGGATCAAAGGGCAGTGTAATCTCACCGGGGATGAAAAACTCATATTCCAGTCCGGCATCCGGCACCACGGTCGCGGACACGTTCAGGGTAACATCAAAACCAAGCATGCCGTGTGGTTTGGCCTTTCGAAATGTTCCCGAATTAACGCCCGTGCCAAAGGCTGTTACAACCGGTCCAAGATACCCTTTCGCATTTTCCCGGGCCATCATTTCCAGGGTCTCTCTCAAACTCTGTCCCTTTAATGGCATCATTAAACTGATACCGGTGAATAAGAAAAATATTGTTCGAATCGCGTTTCTCATAGTTTTCCCTCTCAACATTTGTTACAAAAATATAATAAGGGGCAATCTGCCGCCCTTCTGAAAGTTTCTCGTGTATGAAGTTAAACGGATTAATAAACATACACCATAATTTATTTTTTCCTGTATTGTTTGTCACTTTCCGGAACAAATTTTAAGCAGAATTCGTTTTTTTAATGTTTAAATCTTTGGAGGTTACCATGGTCAAACTGTTATCATTGATGCTGTTGCTTCTAAGCTTAGGTTTGGCTGATCAAAAGAAAATCATCACCACCCGAATCTTCGCCGACGATTCCCAGAAAGGCACGGTTGAATTGGAAGCTACCGTGGAAAACAATCATTTAAAGCTGAAAATAGAAAAGGATGGTGAGACAAAGAACTTTGAAGCCGATCTCGATGACGAAAAGGCTCTTGAGGCGCTTGATGACATGTTGGATGATATGGACATCAATGTGGATATCAACAACCTGGTCGGGAAACAGGCTGTTAAAACAGGCGCTTTTCTTGGTGTCCGGATTCAGAAACTTACCGACCAGCTACGCAAGTATTTTGGTGTCGGTAAAGACAGTGGTGTTTTGATAACCGAAGTGGTCAAGGGTAGCCCGGCCGACAAATCCGGGCTGCAAGCCGGCGATATCATTGTCAAAATCGATAAAACACGCATCCGGGAACCAAGCGACCTGACCAAAACCATCCGCGAATACGATCCGGAAACAAAAGTACAGATCACCGTCATTCGGGACCGGCACAAAAAGAAATTTAAAGTTACCCTGGGGGAAACCGAATTCCCGCTCCTGGCCGGGTTCGGTAACCCGGCACCGGATTGGTTCCTGGATCGCCTGCCGGACCTACCCTTCAAAGGATATTTTCATTACAATGATGATGACGAGGACTGGGATTTTATCCCCGCTCCCCTGCTACCCAACTCCGAATTGGAGAAAGAATTGGATAGTCTTCGTAATGAATTCCAATCGCTGAGAAGAGAATTCGATGAACTGAAACAACCGTAATAATCTCTCCTTAATCCCTGTCCCCCCTGAACGGCCCCAAATCCGGGGCCGATTTGTAATGCCTCAGGTGGAGAAAACAGTTCAAGAGACAGGAGTTTGAGGACGAAAGACAGAAATTAATCTGTCGCACGGTCCACCGGCCGGCGGATTGGCTTCCCGGCATGCGCCGGTCCGCTTTGCGGACTCGCTTCGCTTCCCGACTTTCGTCGGGAGCACTTGGCACTTGGCTTCCCGGCATGCGCCGGGATTTCGCTTCGCTCAACTTGGTTCTTGGTTCTTGGTTCTTGGTTCTTAGCACATTAAATATGCCCCGTCACTGAGACATTACGTCTAATTTCGTTTAACCCTTTGAATCTCTACCTGTCTTTCAATAAATTGCTGCTAAATTTCACCTGTTCATGATCCCTAACATTATCTTCATAATACTCTTCGGCGGTTCCTTTATTTTCGGACAGGGGCCCCTTTGGCCTACGGACGCCGGCCGGGCCTTGTCTTCGAACTTCGGCGAATTCCGTGATAACCATTTCCACATGGGGCTGGATATTAAGACCAACGGAAAGGAAGGGTTTCCGGTTTACGCCGTGGCGGATGGGTACATTTCGCGCATGGTGGCAAATTTCAAAGGGTACGGTAAAGCGCTCTACCTGACCACCGATGAAAACAATATTGCCGTTTATTGTCATTTAAACCGGTTCAGCCCGATCCTTGAAAATGTCCTGGGGGCGCAGCAAGCGCGACAAATGCGGTATCACGTGGATCGTTCTTTTTCACCGGCCGAATTCTCTGTAAAACGGGGCGATGTGATCGGTTATACCGGAAATACCGGGGCCTCATCGGCCCCGCATCTGCACTTCGAACTGCGTGACCTGAACAACCGTCCTTTGAACCCCCTTTCGCACGGGTTTTCCCTACCCGACCGAATTGCCCCGATCGCCAGAGAAATTGCGATCATTCCCCTGGCGCCCGACACCTGGATCAACGGCAATCCATTACCTCAAACCTTTCCCCTCTTCCGGGATCGGAGCGGGATCTACCTCTTACCGGATACCGTCAACTGCTCCGGGACAATCGGGCTGGCAATCAAGGCATTTGACAAACGCCAGGGAGCACCCAACATTTACCAGTTGTACCGGGTTGAACTTGCGGTCGATAATAATCTCAGGTACACCATCGTTTACGACCAACTGGACTATGACCAATCCCGCTATGTTAACACCGTTGTCGACTATCGTCTTGAACGTCTGAACTTAGGCGAATTCCAAAAATTATACCGCTCCGACGCCTACCCGACACTCACGATCCATAAGAGTAAGGGAAATGGTGTTTTAACCCTGCCTCCCGGTTACCACGATCTTCAAATCCGGCTCTTTGACCAGGCGGGAAACCGCTCAATCATTAAAGGCACCATCTTCGTGAATCCCCCCGCCAAAATGAAAATCGAATCAATATCGCGCTCCCAAGCGGATATCACCTTTCATTTGCGGCCGGCGTTCGGTTCAATTCCGATTAAATCAATCACCGCCTACAGTTTTACCCCTTATGGATTCGCGGACGAACAACTTCAACCTCTGGAAATAATCGCCCGGGGAAAGGATTACAGTATCCGTTTTGACCGTCGCAAACTCGAGCGGAAAATCATTCAGTTCATCGGCATTAACAAATTGGGGGCTTACGCTTTACCGATACATTGGGCCGCTGACAATACGGCCCGGGATATTTTTGATATCACCGCGGAACTAAAGCTTTCCCAGGTTGAAGACGGTCTGTTCCTGCAGGTTCAGACCAATGTATACAGCGACGCGCACGTTACTTTAAAAATTCATACGCCCGACCGGGTTTATGATATTCCCCTGATGCGGATCCAACCTACCGTTTATCTCAGTTCCCGTACATCCCCGGTAATCTTCGACAATATGAATTACATCGAAGTGATACTGACAGCAAAATCCGCCCCGGGGGAAACCAAAAAAGAACGCATAATCAAATTTGAGAAAAAACCATCCCTGGCAATCCCCGGGAAGACCGTTACGGTTTTGTCCAATGACCGGCTGTGTTCGATACGCACGACTTCCAATTCGGTTTACGATACAACCATTCTCTGGATTGACGTCGTGGAAGATAATACCGTTCCCACGCCGGGGAAACAGTTGTCCAAAGTTTATCAGTTGCAGCCTTTTGAAGTGCCGCTAAAGGATTCCATCCAAATCGGCATCCGCTACTCGAAGAGCGTGACAGACGAAACGCACTTAGGGATTTACTTTTATGATCCGAAAAACGAACGGTGGACGTATTTGCCAACCCGTAACCGGGTGAAAAGGCGTGTGCTTACGGCTTCGGTGTCAAGTCTGGATGCCGTTACCGTAATCCAGGACCCGACCCCTCCGGTCATCCGTGAAGTTTTCCCCGAAAACAACGGGTTTTATAATTACCGGGATGTACAAACGTTACGCGCGATTGTCGATGACGAACTTTCCGGGATCGATTCGCGGGAGGAATCCCTCTCAATGGTCTTGGATGGCGCTCGACTGCTAATAGCTTATCAGCCGATCAAAAAGGAAATGTCTTACCGACTGGCAACACCCCTGGAAGAAGGCCGGCACGAACTTATTATCTCCATTGCCGACCAGTCCGGTAATGTGACCACTAAAACCATTCGCTTCACGGTCGATTAGCTTTGGAATATCTTCCGTTCACCGGCGCTGAATCGGAACGCAAACCCATAGTGAAATTTCTGAAGAGATGACAGGCGAAAAACAGGAGTTAATCCGGCGCCGGCTGCCGATTGGTAAATTGTATCTCTCTCGCTATCAAACAAACTTATCTGTCCCGGTCTTTTTTGGTTCCTGGAATTTGGTTCTTGGTCCCCGAGAAAAAATTTCACTGTTTTCTCTACCCACAACCATGGCCCTGCCGGTCACGGTTATTTTGCCTTTCTTGCGAATGACCTCTTTTGATTAGTCGGGAATTTTTTGTACTCTTAACGGTTAGATAAATATGTTTTTTCCTTACCGAGACGACAACCCCAGAATTTTAGTCCCGTACGTGACCTACGGGATTATTGCCATTAACACCCTGGTATTCCTTTACCAATTGGGTCTCGATTTCACCAGCGGTCAGAATTTCACCCTGACGTATGGCCTGATCCCGGCCACGCTGACCAACATTCCCGCGGACGCAATTGTGGATTTTAACGCCCGCCGCATCAGTCTTCTCGTGAATCGGCCGGTGCTTTTAAACGCAACTCCACACAGTCCCTTGTTGACGGTTTTTACTTCCATGTTCATGCATGGTGGCGTTATCCACATTCTCGGCAACATGTGGTTCCTCTGGATATTCGGCGACAACGTCGAAAGTGCCTTTGGTCATGTCCGGTATGCTTTGTTTTACATTTTGTGCGGCCTGGGAGCCGCCTTCACTCAGATCGCGGTTGATGTTACTTCGATGATTCCGATGATCGGCGCCAGCGGGGCCATTTCAGGCGTCTTGGCGGCTTACATGGTCCGTTTCCCACACGCCCGGGTACACGTGTTTATCTTTTTATTCATTTTCATTACCACGATTCAGGTTCCAGCCTTCATCGTGATCGGTATCTGGTTCCTCGAACAATTGACCAACGGATTGGGCTCCCTGGGAGTAAACACCACCGGCGGCGTGGCCTGGTTTGCCCATATCGGAGGCTTTGCGTCCGGTATTTTACTCAACAAACTATTCCGTTCCATTCGAATCGAAACCGAACCTTGGTAATTACAGCAAATTCACATGAATAATCAGTACACGAACAATATGAAACCAACCCCCCATTATCCCCGGTTTTCCCTTACGATTCTTGTTGCGGCAATCCTCCTATTATCCGCTTGTGACGAACGGAAGGAAACCGCCGGTTGCGATCCGGGTAATGACCGCGGGCAACTTATTGAAGCAACTCTGCTTAACATCTTCACAATTCCCATGTTGAATGAATTATTAAACAATTCCGGTCTTGATCTCGAAGTAACCATAAACAATGAGATTGCCGTTTACAAATTAGTCTATCAAACCATCGATCCCTTTGGGGAACCAATTAATGCTTCAGGCGCGCTCTTTATTCCGCGGGGAGAAACCGAAAACGGTTTCCCGATTATCAGCATACATCATGGTACCGAAACCAAACGGGATGCCGTGGCTTCCGAAAATCCGCTGCTCTCCTTTGAAAGTATCCTGATGGCTTCCACCGGTTATGTAGCCTGCACACCGGATTATCTGGGTTTGGGAAATGCACCCGGTCTTCATCCTTACCTGCTTCTGGAAAGTTCGGCCACGGCGGTGATTGATTTTCTCCGGGCCGCTAAAATATTCTGTTGCCAAAATAATGTTGAACTGAACGATCAATTATTCCTGGCCGGGTATTCGGAAGGGGGATACGTCACCCTGGCTGCTCAGAAAATCATCAAACAGTTCCACTCCGATGAATTCACGGTTACCGCCTCGGCGCCCATGGCCGGGCCGTACGACCTGGTCGCGACCGCGTACGACATCCTCAGCCGCGACACCTATGCCCACCCCGCATATTTCGGGTACGTTTTTCTGACGTACGATGCGATCTACGGTTGGGATCGTCTTGACGACATTTTTCAAACCCCATACGCGGATTCGTTAACCGGCCTTTTCGACGGAACAAAAAGTATCTCCGAAATTGATGCCGCTTTGTCCACAAGCATCGCAACTTTATTCGATTCCACTTTCATTGCGGATTTTCTAAGTTCCGGGGAACAGGAACTCAAAACAGCTTTACGGGAAAACAGTCCCCTTGACTGGTCTCCGGAGGCGCCGACGCGATTTTACCACGGCGATGCCGACATTACCGTCCCTTATTTAAACGCGGTCCTGGCGGAGAGCCTGTTAACAGCCAACGGTGGCGATAAGGTTGAACTGACAATCATTCCCGGAGGGACCCACGAAACAGCCGCCGTTCCGGCGATGGAGATGGCTTTGGCGTGGTTCGACAGCCTGAAACAATAAATCGGATTTATTATGGATAAACAAAAATTGGTCCAAATCGCACGGGAAATGAGAAACAAGGCCCACGCCCCTTATTCCAATTACCGGGTCGGGGCGGCGGTCATGACAGAAAACGGCACCATTATCGGTGGTTGCAACGTCGAATCCAGCAGTTATGGGCTCACCTGCTGCGCCGAACGAACAGCCCTTTACCGCGCCATCGCGGAAGGACACAACACGTTTAAAGCGTTGGCCGTAGCCACTCCCAACGGTGGTTCGCCCTGTGGCGCTTGTCGCCAGGTTATCTGGGATCTGTGTGGCGATATTCCCGTTTTCATTGCCGATACGAATGGACAGGTCACGGAGACCACCAGCCGGGATTTGTTTCCTTTTCCTTTCGGGGATGATCATCTGGCTTGAGTTCGCTATCGTTCATGCATAGTTTCATGGTCGGATTGTCATGAACAAACCGATAACACCGTATTGATTTACCGATGAACAATCCCATTCTGATTGGTATTGCCGGCGGCACCGGTTCCGGAAAATCTTCCATCGCCAAGGAACTCCTCCGGGAATATGGTCCCGGGGAAGTGGTCGTGATTGAACAGGATTCTTACTACCGGGACCTGTCGCATCTCCCGCTCGGGAAGCGCTGCCTGCAAAATTTCGATCATCCCGATGCCATTGAGTTTGAACTGCTCTATAAACATATGCAGGCATTGATCGGGGGCAGTCCCGTTTCCGTCCCGGTCTACGATTTCACGACCCATTCCCGCAGCAATAAGTCCCGTCCGGTCATACCTCATCATGTAATTGTGCTCGAAGGGATACTCGTTTTACATCATGCTCCTCTGAGAGAATTGATGACGATTAAAATTTATGTCGAAACGCCCGCCGATATCCGTTTTATCCGGCGCTTATCGCGGGATATTCAGGAACGGGGAAGAGAAACCTCCGCGATCATCGATCAATACCTGAAAACGGTGCGTCCCATGCATCAACAATTTGTGGAGCCGTCCAAATTGTTCGCCGATATAATCATCCCGGAGGGGGGGCAAAACAAGGTTGCCATTGATTTACTACGCACCAAAATTTCCTCAACTCTGACCCGCCTTTAGAAACAGACGGGGAATTGTTACAATGGGGGTAAACACAGGGCAGAGAAAGAAAAATTTGGTAGTATTTATTTTTTGAAAGCCCTATTATCGACGCATTCAAGTGGTAAAAAGCACAACTGATTTATTAATTCGCCGGCAATAACAAAAAGAATGTCAAGTTATCGTAAAAAGGATAAATACAAATTTATCGAATTATTGCCGATGAATCACTCGCCGTCGAAAATCCCACACAATACGGGGGAGAATGATTAATTCATTTCCAATGATTTAATCAGGTTAATAACCGTAACAACACCATGCTTCTCCGGGAATAATATAACATGAATCTTAATCCACGTGAATCCGGCTGGATCGAAGTAATCTGCGGTGGGATGTTCAGCGGCAAAACGGAAGAACTGATACGTCGTCTCCGGCGGGCCCAGATCGCCAAACTGAAAGTTGCCATTTTCAAACCCCGTCTCGATACCCGTTACAGCAACGACCACATCGTTTCGCATAATCAATTAAAATTACAATCGCACGTCGTCGACACCGCGAAAGACATACTTCCCATGGGCAAAACAGCCGACGTAATCGGCATCGACGAAGCACAATTTTTCGACTCCGGCATCGTGGATACCTGCAAAGCTCTGGCCGATCTTCATAAACGCGTCATTGTCGCCGGCCTGGACACGGACTACAAAGGGCAACCGTTCGGACCCATGCCGGAACTCATGTGCGAAGCGGACTTCCTGGACAAGCTGCAGGCTATTTGTGTGGTTTGCGGCAACCCGGCCTCTTACACCCAGCGAATCACCAAGGATACGGGACAAATCCTGGTCGGCGAGTCCGATTTCTATGAAGCCCGCTGTCGAAAGTGTTACGAACCCCCGGAAAACTAATGCAAAAATTCACCGGTATCATCGGACTACTGGTCCTCTTATTGCTCGCGTATGCCCTCTCTAACAACCGGTCGAAAATACGTTGGCAACTGGTTGCCTGGGGATTGGGTTTGCAACTGTTTTTCGCGCTTTTCATCCTGAAAACGCCCGTCGGACAACCCTTTTTCGCAGCGATTGACTCGGTCATAATGAAACTGCTCAGCTTTTCCGATGCCGGCAGCGACTTTCTGTTCAAGTCGTTTTCCGCCGGTTACGTTGAGGGTCCGCTGATGAATTTCGCCTTCCGTGTATTGCCCACCATAATCTTTTTCTCCTCCCTGATGGCCGTCATGTATTACCTGGGAATCATGCAATGGGTTGTAAAATGGATCGCCCGGGTAATGCAACGGACGTTAAAAACCAGCGGCTCCGAAACTTTGAGTGTGTCGGCAAATATCTTCGTAGGACAGACGGAGGCGCCGCTCATGATCCGGCCTTTCATTGCCGGCATGACTCAATCCGAACTGATGGCTGTTATGACCGGTGGTTTCGCGACCGTAGCCGGAGGCGTTATGGCTATTTACGTTAAGATGCTGTCGGATATTCCGGGTATTGCCGGTCATTTAATGGCGGCTTCGATAATGAGCGCCCCGGCGGCCCTGGTAATTGCCAAAATTATTTACCCCGAAACGGAAATATCCGAAACCGCCGGGGACCTCAGGATTTCCATCGAAAAGACCGAAGACAATATCATGGAATCCTTATCGCGAGGCGCCACGGACGGTTTAAAACTGGCAGCCAATGTAGGGGCAATGTTGATAGCCTTTGTGGCCATGATCGCGATGATTAATGCCATCCTGGGAATCGTCGGACTTACTCTTCAACAAATCCTGGGTATCCTTTTCAGCCCTTTGGCCTGGGCAATGGGAGCGCCCTGGAACGAAGCACATATTTTAGGTTCGCTCATGGGTGAAAAAATTGTGCTTACGGAATTGATTGCTTACAGTGATCTCAGCGCTTTAAGATTGGACCACGCAATTTCCGATCGGACAGCCATTATCGCCAGTTACGCCCTTTGCGGATTTGCCAATTTTGCTTCCGTCGGCATTCAATTAGGTGGAATCGGTGGAATTGCTCCCAATCGCCGCAAGGACCTGGCAAAACTGGCTTTGAGAGCCATGATCGGCGGCGCATTGGCTTCCTGGTTAACCGCCACAATTGCAGGAATAATAATTTAAAAGACAGGACTGAATTTACGGCATGCGATTAGTTTTAATGGGACCCCCGGGAGTGGGGAAAGGAACTCAGGCAACACGATTAAAAGACCATTACGGTTTGGTTCATTTATCCACCGGCGACATTCTTCGCCAGGAAGTGGCCGCCGGGACCGAGCTGGGACTTCGATCAAAAGAATTCATAGACCACGGACACCTCGTCCCGGACGAAATTCTTTTGGACATGATGGAAAACCGACTGCGACAACCGGACTGCCAAAACGGCTATTTACTGGACGGCTTTCCGCGAACCATCCCCCAGGCCAAGGGATTGGATCTCATTCTTCAAAGACTCAACCAAAATCTTGACGCGGTCATCAGCCTCACCGCCGACGAACAGGAGTTGATTCAACGATTGGTCCTGCGGGGAAAAACATCCGGTCGAAGTGATGACACCCCGGAAGTAATAAAGAAACGCCAGCGGGTATACTGGGAAGCGACGGCCCCCCTGTTGGAATTTTACCGGCAAAAAGGATTACTAAAGGAAGTGGATGGAATTGGTTCCGTCCCCGAAATTACCGAAAGGATTATTAAAACGCTGGAGTCATAATGCTTAGAATTGGTTTGACGGGGGGAATTGGGAGCGGTAAAAGCACTGTAAGTAAATACGTTAAGGAACTCGGCGCCTATGTTTTTGATGCGGATATGGAAGCAAAAAAAATCCTGGCCGAAAATGAGACCGTCCAGAGCGAACTCATCGCCGAATTCGGAACCGACATCCTTAACGCGCAGGGCGTCATCGACCGGAAAAAGCTGGCCCGGGTCGGGTTTCAGGACGAGGACCACCAGCTACGACTAAACGCTGTTATTCACCCTTACGTATTTGCCGAGATTGACCGCCAATTCAATCTCGTATCCCAAAAAAACGAATATCCCGTCTTTGTCGTGGACGGCGCTTTGATTTATGAATCCGGCCTGGACCAACACCTTGATTATGTCATTGTGGTCACCTCGACCCTACGGCATAGAATGGAACGCGCCATAAAACGCGGTACACTTACCCGTGAAGAAATATTGAAACGAATGGAACTTCAATGGAGCGATGAAAATAAGCTCAGTCTGGCCGATTTCGTCATCCATAACGACGGCACGGAAGAAGAATTAAAAGCGCAGGTCAAGGAAATCTTTGCCACATTTATATAGCCTGTCCACTCCCTTTTATTCTCCCTGCTTTTAATCCTTATTGCCAGAACAATATAGGTCTGTCTCCGCAATTCCATAATTATGAAACTATGGGGCCTCTCCGTCGTATTCACTGAATGACAATCCAACCATGTAAAATCCTGAACGCCGGCAATAAAACGACGCCGGGACTTTCATTACATTACACCCGTAACAATATGTCAATTCAAACCGGTCATTTGGATTGAATCATACTCATTCTTCGAAGTAAATTGACTTCGAAGAGGTGCTTTTCTCATTTCACGATTTTTGAAACGCACTACACGGGAATCGGTTAGCGAAACAATAAATAACCAACGATTACCAACCGATCATAAGATGATTCATTCTATCGAAGTGAAGAGAACTCCAACCACAGTCCGATTCCTGATTTCAGCTTATTTCGACCTGTCTTCTATAACCGATTTCTGTTTTGAACAATTATCCGGGGAGGGAATTGTATGCACACACCGATAAAAAATTATACTTCCATTGAAGAAATATTGGAATACGCAATTAAAGCGGAATCCGATGCCGAACAATGGTATTTGCAGGCCATGAAACGCACTTCCGATCCGGAGCTGAAACATCTCCTGCAACGATTGGCGGCAATGGAAGCCGCCCACGCAAAGGAGTTACTCGTATCGCTTGAAAAAATTCGTGCTCAGCAATCCGTTTGCCAGGGTATCATGTTATCGTATGGTGAATCCTGGCAATAAGACCGGCCACCGTGACGGTTTATCCTTTCATGGTCATAAAGCCGAGCCTAATATACCTATCAGGAATAAAAGGAACAGGTGTATAAATGATAGAAATTCGAATGCACGGCCGTGGGGGCCAGGGAGCTGTTGTTGCTTGTAAAATACTTTCTTCCGCACTGTTTAAAGAAGGCAAATTTTCCCAATCTTTCCCGGCTTTCGGGGTTGAGCGAAGAGGCGCGCCGGTTATGGCTTTTATTCGTATTGATAATAAGCCCATCCATCTCAGGACGGAAATATACGAACCCGATCATCTGATCATTCTTGATCCGACGTTACTGCAAACAGTTGATGTAACCAGCGGACTAAAGCCCGAAGGAACCGTGCTCATCAACAGCCCGTTTCCGGGAGAGCATTTTGATCTTTCGAAAAAATTCACGGTGGCCACCGTGGACGCCAGCAAGATTGCCGTTCGCCATCATCTGGGGTCCCGATCGGCGCCCATCGTCAATACCGCCATCCTGGGCGCTTTCTCCCGTCTTACCGGAGTTGTCGGACTGGAAGCCCTGGTCGAAGCGCTACAGGAAAGCGTCCCCATCCATCCCGAAGAAAATGCCGCCGCTACCCGTGATGCCTACCGGGAATTGTTTATTACCAACACGGTTCAACCACAGGAGTAAACAGTGACCAAAACATTAGAAACTCAAGAAGACATATACTCCTTTGCTGTTTCCGTCGGCACAATGGAATGGAACAAAACCGGTAGCTGGCGGTATATGCGCCCTCGTTATGAAAATAAAATCCCCCCATGCACCGTTGGGTGCCCGACCAATGAGAAGATCCCCCGTTATTTTGCCCTGGTAAATGAAAAGAAATATGAAGCCGCCTGGCACATTATCCTGGAAGACAACCCCCTTCCGGGAGTCTGCGGGAGAGTTTGTTACCATCCTTGTGAAACCGTCTGTAACCGGTTGGAATATGATGAACCGATTGCCATCAACCACCTGGAACGGTTCGTGGCCGATCAAAATTTCACCCGTCATTTTCCAAAGCATTTCTTTGTCCCTAAGAACGGGCGGAAGGTCGCCATCGTGGGTTCGGGGCCGGCCGGACTTTCCGCCGCCTATCAGTTGGCGCGGCGAGGTTATGAACCGATTATCTACGAAGCCCACGAGGAAGCGGGAGGAATGCTCCGACTGGGTATTCCCGAATATCGATTACCAAGGGAAATCCTGGACAAAGAGATCAATGACATAATTTCCCTGGGCGTAACAATTAAAACCGGGGTTTCGATCGGGACGACCATCTCCTGGGATTCCCTTAAAAAAGATTACGACGTTGTGCTGATTGCCACCGGGGCGCATAAACCACGGTCCATCGATCTGCCGGGATCGAATTTAGCCGGGGTTGCTTCCGGTTTGTCTTTTTTAACCCGCTACAACCTGACCGGCGAGGCGGAGATCGCCTCCCGCCTGTTGGTGGTGGGCGGCGGCAATACGGCCATCGACACCGCCCGAACCGCCATTCGTTTAGGCGCGGACGTCACCCTCGTTTACCGTCGCTCCCGCGATGAAATGCCGGCCGTGCCGGAAGAAATCGAAGCGGCCGAACAAGAAGGGGTCAAGATCCGGTACCTCACCGCGCCGATAGCTTTCCTGGGAACCGACAAACTGGAGAAAGTGCGGTTAATACGGATGGAATTGGGCACCCAGGACAAAAGCGGCCGTCGGCGGCCCATACCGATTTTAGGGTCCGAATATGAAGTGGAAGTAGAACAGGTATTATTGGCAATCGGAGAAATTCCCCGGTTGGATTTTCTCCCCCATTCCTTTGACAAGACCGGGAAACGGGTAACGGTCGATTCTTTCCAACTGACCAACCAAAAAGGTGTTTTTGCCTGTGGAGATGTGGCGGCGGGACCGGTAGGCACGGTGGTTGATGCCATTGCCACCGGTAAAACGGCCGCCCTGGCGATTGATCAGTACCTGGCAAAAGGTGAAATAGTTCCCCCCTCTCAAATCAAAAACGGCGTTCCGTACGAGGAACTTAATTTGGACTATTTCTTCCCCGAACAGCGCGCGCAATCACAATTCACACCGGCAAGCCATTCTTTTGATGAAGTTCATCACGGCCTGGAACCGGACGCCGCCCTCTACGAAGCTCGTCGTTGTTTCAGTTGCGGTGTTTGTACCGAGTGCGATCTCTGTCTTATTTATTGTCCCGATGTGGCCATCAGCCGGTCCCGTAACGGGTCCGGCTACGTCATCAATTACGATTATTGCAAGGGGTGCGGCGTGTGCGTGAAAGAGTGCCCCCGTAACGCCATGACATTCGAAGAGGAAGTGCAATGAAACGTGTCCTGAAAGCCCAACTCGATAAATATTTCAATCCCCGAACAACCGCCGAAACTAAAGTCATTGAAGGCACTCACGCCGCCTCTTACGCCGCAAAACTGGCCCGTGTTAAAGCGATTTCGGCATATCCGATCACACCCCAGACCTCAATCGTAGAGTTGCTTTCCGAAATGTGTGCCTCCGGTGAATTGGAGGCACAATTCATTAAAGTGGAGTCGGAACATTCCGCCATGGCCTGCCTGATCGGAGCCGAGGCGACCGGAGCCCGGTCGTTTACCGCCACCTCGTCCCAGGGATTGCTCCTGATGCATGAAGTGCTTCATTGGGCGGCGGCGGCCCGATTGCCGATTGTTATGGTGAACGTAAACCGGGCTTTGGCGCCACCGTGGAACATCTGGACCGATCAAACCGACAGCCTGGCGCAACGGGATACCGGCTGGATCCAGTTCTATGCCGAAAGCAACCAGGAAGTCCTGGACACAATTCTCATGGCCTACCGACTGGGGGAGGAAGTCATGTTGCCGGTTATGATTAATATGGACGCTTTTTTTCTTTCGCACACCGCCGAACCGGTGGCGATACCAAAACAAAACCTGGTGGACGAATTTTTACCGTCCTACCAACCGAAATTCAAAATAGATATAAATGATCCGCGCGCATTCGGAGGTCTTACCAAACCGGACCGGTATATGGAATTCCGGTACAATATCCAACAAGCCATGGAAACGGCGGCCCGGCGGATCCCCACCGTGGCGGAAGAATACGATTACCTGATCGGACGGCATCACGGCACACAGGTCGAAGAATATCGAACCGAAGACGCGGAATATCTCCTGGTTACTTCGGGGACCATTACCGGGACCACCCGCATCGTGGTTGACCGGTTTCGCGACCAGGGAATACCGCTGGGACTACTGAAGATCCGGACCTTTCGACCTTTTCCGTCGCAAGCCGTCCGCAATGCCGTCGCGCATGTAAAAAAGATCGGTGTTATCGACCGTAATATTTCCTTCGGTTCCTGCGGAATATTT
>JALUTR010000272.1 GCA_027021785.1 Fidelibacterota bacterium
GCGATGCCACTTTCGTGATGCCCGCCAGGAACTCCAAAGCCCGGGGCAATCCCTTATTATATTGCTCGGAAAAGTGAGAAAGGGGATATGAACCTGGATGGAGCTGGAGCTTGCAGCCCGGCTCGAACACTCGGGCGAGTTGGATGCGGTCGTCTCTTAGCAGCCCCCACTTCACCTGCCCGATTGTCTCATGTTCTTCATTTTCAACACTCACCCTGATCCCAGTCGGAACGAACTTTTCTTTTTTATATTTATAATATCTATGCAGATCCTCCGGTCCCATTCTCAGAATCTCCCTCAGATTCTCACTTTCCGGACCGTGTACGAAATCATAACGAACAGAAAAAGTTGCGGAAAAACCGTCCGCTCCTCTTATCTTTCCTGTCACTGAAAGGGGAGGGGAATCAATCCGGTATGGAGATTCCGTCTCTTTAATGTACACACGGAAAATTTCACGGGTTCCAAGACCTGAAAGAGGATATTTAGAAGGTCTTATATAGTTATTCCAAAATTCCCGCCATTCCTTCTTTAACTCATCTTTCTTTGATCTTGGCATTGGCATCGAATCTCCCGATTAATATATTGAAGCGAAAAGCTTAAGTGGTTTTCGGAAGGGTTTAAATCCAGTTTTCGTGGCCGCGGTAATCCCGAGACGCTTCCTGAAGGTCGATCAATAAACTGTAAACGGTCGTCAGATCGTCACGCGTGTTGTCGTACACTATTCCGGGAAAGCTGGTCCTGTTGACAGGGACGTGTCTCACCAGCCCGGCGGCGCCCCTCTCCAGGCATTCAACAAGACCGAGATAGTACAGTAAAATCTCCCTGTCTCCGTCTCTCACGCTTATTTCGACCCCGGAGGCCAGGCGCTCGGGTCGGATTCTCAGTATTTCCTTGTCGTCAGCGGTCGATTTCAGAAGCTCCTCTTCCAGTCCGCGCAGGAAACGGTACTTTACCGCGAATTCGGTGGAATACCTGCCGGACGGAGGTCTCAGCCGGGCCGTTATTTCATCGCCCACGGAATACGGTGGTTCCGTGTGCTTCAACCATACCTGAAAACACCGGTTTATTAATCCCGGGGGGAATCGGTCCTGGTTTCATTCGTTCCCTGACCGAGTTCCAGATTTCTTTTAACTCTTTCTCGCTGACCTGAATCTTCTCGGACACCGGCCCACCGGGTGGTAATATCGGGAAAAAAGCTTAAGTGCTTTGCGTAGAACTGGAGTGGTGCTCCCGCCGGGAATTTCGCGGCTTTGAACCCGGGTCAACGGCTCGAGAGGCCGCTATCCTTGACCGGACTAGACGACGGGAGCCCGGATTAAATGTTAAGAAGGGGTTTATATAAATTTTTTTGAAATAATAGGATATGAGTTACCTTTTCGTCTTAAAGGCGATAGGGAACGGAAAGGAAAAATCTCAGCTTATACCTGAACTCGAAAACTACGGCTATTCGGAAGAAAATATAAGAACGTACCTGCGAATGCTTGAAAGGGAAGGATTGATTTTAGAAGAAGCCGGTGTGATCAGGCCCACTGAAAGGGGGATTGCTCTCCTTAAAATCGTTTAACCCCGTAAAATATATAAATCCGGGTGAACAACTAAATTTGGCTTTTTCCGGGGTGTTACCATGTTCGACAAAATAATCGAGCTGTTAAACCAGATCGTGGAGGACAGGACTGTA
>JALUTR010000273.1 GCA_027021785.1 Fidelibacterota bacterium
CCGTGGGACGGACGAAATGACCTTCCGTGGGACCGCCGGCGGAAATCAACCGTTCGAATTCCATACTGGTTACAACATTTTCGAACCGCGTGTATCCGTATTCATCCATTTCAGTGGGATCGTACACTTCCATGCCCGTAGCGACAATGACCGTGCCAACGTCCAGGCGGATCAGTTCATCTTCCATGTCGAAGTCAATACAATTCTTTTCGCAGACATCGGCGCATTTGCCGCAGGCGATGGGGTTATGCCCGAGGCAGTCGGCGTCGTTTAATATGTATACCGAGGGGACAGCCTGGGGGAAGGGCATGTAAATGGCCTTCCGTGTGGAAAATCCCTGTTGAAATTCGTCGGGCGCCACAACCGGGCAAACCAGTTCACATTCGCCGCAGGCGTTGCAGGCGTCTTCATCCACAAAGCGGGCCTTCTTCCGCACCGTTACGTGGAAGTTGCCGATATAACCGCTGATATTTTCGATTTCGCTATACGTCAGGAGATTGATTCGGGGATGTCGACCGACATCCATCATTTTCGGTCCGAGTATTCATATGGAACAATCCATGGTGGGGTAGGTCTTGTCCAACGCGGCCATAATCCCACCAATGGATGCCTCCTTTTCCACTAAATTGACCTGGTATCCCGCATCGGCCAGGTCCAGCGCCGCCTGGATTCCGGCGACTCCGCCACCGATAACCAGAACTTCCTTCAAAATCGGTACAACAGCCTCCGTCTGCGGCCGGAGAAGTCGCGTTCGGGCCACGGCGATTTTCACGATATCCTTAGCTTTTTCCGTGGCGCCGTCCCAGTCGTTGATATGGGCCCAGCTACAGTGCTCACGGATATTGGCCATTTCCATCAGGTACGGGTTTAACCCCGCTTCCGAAACACAATTCCGAAAGGTTGCCTCATGCATCCGCGGGGTGCAGGAGGCGACAACAACCCGATTCAGCTTGTATTCCCCGATGTATTTTTTTATCTCCTGTTGGCCTGGTTCGGCGCAGGTGTATTTATTCTTGACGGCGCATACCACGTCCGGTAGGGTCGCGGCGTATTCCCTGACCGCGTCGCAGTCCAGCGATCCGGCAATGTTTTTCCCGCATTCGCAGACAAATACACCGACCCTCAAGTCGTTATCACTCATTGGGCGCTCCCCGTGTTAATTCCCATGGTTTATTTGCTTATGATTCTTTCCAGGGTAATACTGGCAATGTCCCGGATCTTTAAGCCATAATTGGCATTGACCTGCCGATCCTTCATGGTGCAAACCAGGTGGATTTGACATTTCGCACAGGCCACGGCCAGCGTTTCCGCTCCGGTTGCTTTGGCCTGTCTCAGGCGCTCGGTTTGAATTTTTTTGGAGGTTACATCACAATTCATCCAGGCGCTTACACCGCAGCAAAGCGACCCCTGGTTATTTTGCTCCATCTCGTGAAAGGTGTCGGCGCCGTTGGCTTGCAACAATTTTCGCGGTTCGGCATAAATCCCCAGGTGCCGCCCTAACCGACAGGGGTCCTGATATGTAAATTTTCCATCTGTTTGGTTGAGTTTCAATTCGCCGGAAGCAACTTTTTCGGCCAGGAATTGACTCATATGCCTGAATTCGGCCCTGATCGGAAATCCGTATCTGGGGTACAAATTTTTAAAGGCGCTCATGCACTCGGCGCAC
>JALUTR010000274.1 GCA_027021785.1 Fidelibacterota bacterium
GAGAGCCGCTTCCGGACGGCGTGTACCTGGTGACGATTATGAGCAAGGGAAAGGCTCTGGTATGTCGAAGAGTATTACGCACGAGATGAGAACGGGATCGATACTTGATGGATGTTTGGAAAACCACTGCCCGATTTTCCTGTCGTGGCAGAATGAAGCGGACAGAAAAGATAGTTGGGTTTTAAACCAAAAGCGAAGAGGTGTACAGTGAAAAAGACAATCCTGGTTTCGATATTCCTTCTGCTTTGCAGCCCATTCACCCACGCTCAGTGGGAGAAGCTCCCGCTCTACTCCGGGCACGCGGATTACCTGGTGCAGAACAAATACAAGCCCAACGAGGTTTTCGCGGTGATTAAGCGCGGTGGGATTTACGGCAGCACGGATTACGGCGACACATGGCGACCCATTGTTGACGATAAGGAGCAAATGGGTTGGGGGACTGATATCAGTTCTTTCGAAGTCGCGATGAATGGGGATTATTTCGCTTATGCGAATAGTGCGCTTTGGCAGTCATCTGACCAAGGATCGCACTGGCAGAATATTTCAGGAAAAGTTGGCTCAGGACGTGGAGTAATTCGGACACATATCGATGGAACTCTTTTTCTGTATTCAGACGGTAGTACTTTTCTTTTGAGATCTAAAAATTTTGCAGCATCCTGGGATACTTTGCGTCTAGGATTTCCGGATATTTATCGAATACATAATTACTTAGTAGATCCTATTAATTCTGAGTTTATCATGTTGTACGGGAGCAGTGGTGCTTTGCGCATTAGCGTCGATGGAGGTGCAAATTGGGAAGACATTCATTTTGGTCTTGGCGGAATCCTTGAGAATCCTGTTATTTATGATATTAGGTCACAATCGATTATAGGGATATGGTCGAACAGATCACCCTATTTTGATTATTATGAAAGTTCTGATACTGGAAGGACTTGGGAAAAAATTAATTCTTCACCAATAGTGTACCCCGATGGAAGTTCACTCGATAACAGAGCATTTCAAGATTCGACCGGTATAATATTAAAGACGATTCTCAACGATTTATATTTATCTCGCGACAGTGGTAAGACTGTAACTAAAATTAAAAATTTGTATGCCTGGGATGCAACGAGATCTGGAATCGATCTTCAGGTTAGCATATTACTTGACTGTCTGAAAGAATCTGCAGACTCTGGTCAGACTTGGAAGACATTCAAAGGCTCCAGACAGTTTCCGGGTTTTTCCGGTATTGAGTTATCAATCCTTTCAAAGGATACGATATTCGCATTAACGCACGAGATTTATTATGCAGAAGGCAAACCCCATTCAGCCGATTTGTTGATGCAATCGAACGACGGCGGGCAACATTGGTTCGATCTTCTTAAAGCAAAAAATATCGGTGTACTCAAATCAGGCTCATTTCCCGAATCGAAATATTATTTCATTTCCGACTCTCACTCGCTTGTTTGTGGCAAACCCGGTCAAACGATTCCCGATACGCTCCTGACCACCGTGGGCGACATGGTACAGTTCGAAATATCGAAGCCCTATCCTATGGACATGTACGTCATGGTCAACCAGAATGGCGGTTTCAGTTACTTTTTCACGACCGACGCCGGATCAACGTGGACGCGCCTGCCGGTACCGCCGTATCTCTATGATGAAGTCACGATCATCCCA
>JALUTR010000275.1 GCA_027021785.1 Fidelibacterota bacterium
ATAAAATACCCCATTAATATTTGCAGCTATTAGTCTTCTGGTCGTAGACATCTCATCATGGGCATCTGAATACTCAGTTTGTCCAAAAGGTTGATGGAATACGCGAATCTCAAGGCCATAGTATTCATCCCAATGATTATTGACAATCACTAATCTATGTTTATTAATACCAAAAATAGAAGTAGTATCATTATTTACCACTTCCCAATCCGCAAAATAATACGTATTTGGAAGAATATATCCGTCTTCCATAGTCATATCATATACAATCTTTTCACCATCGGAAAATCGATATAGTTTTGTAGAATCACTTCTTTCGAATGTTTTCTTTCCTGAATTGCTATGCTGAATAATAGCATATGTTTTACCTTGGATAACAGTATCTCCCACAACAGTTTGTTGATAGTAGGAGAATATTGGTGGATCATACGGATAATTAAACTCTTTCTCAAAATAATATTTATTACCGATTGTTAATGACTTTACTATAAAATCTACGCTGCAAACATTTGAAAACATACTTTCATGACCCGCACTATCAACCGCACTGACCCAATAAAAATAAGTCGGTTGGCCAAGGGCATTAGAATCAATATAAAACGTTGTCGGTTTAAAAACCGAATCGATAAGTAAGGCAATGGTTGATTCATAAGAAGTATTTCGATAAACATTGTAATGTGATAAGTCATTCTCACTGTTAGGTAACCAGTTTAATATCACTTGGCCCGCGGAATTTTTAGCTGTAAGATTTTGGGGAGCAAAGATTTCTACGGGCGTCGCATTGCTACCGGTTGATAGGTTACTTTCATTCCCTGCGCTGTCAACAGCGCTTACCCAATAATAATAAGTCGTATTGCTAATGACATTTGAGTCAATGAAAACGGTCGTTGGCTTATATACGGAAGCAATAAATACGGCAGAGGTTGAATCATTCGATGTGGCACGATAAATATTGTAATGTGATAAGTCATTCTCACTGTTAGGTAACCAGTTTAATATCACTTGGCCCGCGGAATTTTTAGCTGTAAGATTTTGGGGAGCAAGGATTTCTACGGGTGTCGCATTGCTACCGGTTGATAGGTTACTTTCATTCCCTGCGCTGTCAACAGCGCTTACCCAATAATAATAAGTCGTATTGCTAATGACATTTGAGTCAATGAAAACGGTTGTTGGCTTATAGACGGAAGCAATAAACACGGCAGAGATTGAATCATTCGATGTGGCACGATAAATATTGTAATGTGATAAATCAAACTCACTATTAGGTAACCAATCTAATTGCACTTGGCCACTTCCTGCGGTAGTAATAATACCACGAGGCCCTGATGGTGGAGGCAAATTATTTACATTTTTAAAGATAGAAATATAATCATTATGAGCCACGGCTAAATCCAAATCTCCATCATTATCCAAATCTCCCGTTGTCAATGAAAAGATTAAATTCAAATCAAACAATTCGGTTAATTTTATAAAATTCCCATTTCCATCATTGACTAGAATTGAAACCCCACTACGACCCCCAAATTTACAAGCGACAACCAAATCCAAATCTCCATCGCCATCCATATCATTTGTAATAATCGGACTTACATAAATACCAACATCGGAAATCACAGTTTGTGTAAAATTAATATTACCATCGTTTAATAAAACTGACACTGAATTATTACCATTCAGAACAGCTAAGTCCAAATTTCCATCTCCATTAAAGTCCCCCTTAGTTAACTTCCCGATAAGACGGTTTACATTAAATGCTAAGGTTAGTAAGAATACCCCGTTTCCATTATTCTTTAAAATCTCAATTTTCCCATTATTAAGCCCAGCAATTATATCTAAATCTCCATCATTATCAAAATCTCCTGTTGCCAATGAATAGAATACCCCCCCTAGATATAATTCCGTAAATTGAACAAAATTTCCATCACCATTATTTTTTAATATTAATAAATATCCTGTTAATGCGTTTCCCACTCCCAGATCCAAATCACCATCGTTATCAAAATCTCCTCCAATTATGTGCCTTAAATCACCATCGACACTCAGTGTAAAGGACTCAGTAAAAATACCGCTATCGCTATTTAATGTTATTGAGACACTGGACGATTCACTGTATTCATTGTAATTGACTGTCGCTAAGTCGATGAAACCATCGTTATCAAAGTCGCCGGTGATTAGTGACTGTGCATCATCTTTAATACGAACGGTTGAAGTTTGCATATAATTTCCATTCCCGTCGTTGGAAATAATCGAAATATCACCATTTGCAGTGACCAAATCGAGATCACCATCATTATCCAAATCTCCTATCGACATCCAGTGAATAAAATCTGCATTCACTCTTGAAGTTTCGACAAAAAATGGATTATCACCACTTACAGCAACAATGAAACTCCAGTCTAAAGGGCGTATTGAGTCCCCCTTTGATGTGTGAATACCATTTGTCAGGGAAATATTTACGACTTCACCAACATTAAAGATACTATCAGGGTCAAAGGTGACTGTTCTAATGTCACTTGCATAGATTATGCGGCTGCTTGTATACAAGCCTTTTTGTGAACCATAGACTCTTATTGTGTTATTATTAAGAGTCGCAGAATCTATATCTTCGGTAAATGTAATAATTATGTCAGTAGTATTATTCACTTTCGGTTCATTTTGAGTTGGATAAACAGAAGAAATAGACGATTGTGCAAAGACAATCTGAATTGAAATTATTATCAAAATTGATTGAATTTTATAAATTCCAAATCTCATCTAATTCCTCTCTTTCCATTAAGCTTCATTCCCTTTTCTATCCAATTTTGCGTAGTGAAACCATCCGTCGGGTGATTCTATCATTCGATAACCTTCTTCTGTCTCAATCCAGCTCATCTACTCATCACCCCAATGTCTGGCAACAAACTCACCCCTACTGGGTTGTTTCCATTTAATGAATCCTGTATCAATACACCTTGCCGCAAGAGAGCTAGACATCAATAGATAGATGAGTTTCGTTAATCTCTCCTGATTTATTCATGAGCTCATGGATAAATTACCCTTCGGGCCGCATGTCCCGCTCTGGTAGGTCTGATGGGTTAGCCCTGATTCTATCATCCTTAGGTGAATAATTCAGCAATATACCAATGTATTCATATCTAATTGTTTTTAGATTACTTAACACGCATCTTTTTTGACTGATGAATTATTCAGGCTATATCATCATATAAACAACAGATAAAATCATTCCCTATCTTCCTTACACTTGGTTCTTTTTATAATTTAACTTTGTTCCTGTTATAATTCAAAGACAAACCAAAAAGTTTCGGGAATGCCTCAGTGACGGGGCATGGATAATAAATATGAATTACGAACTATTGATGGGGAATTGATAGGGGACAATCATACTACCGTTCCCGTTTTATATTTCAATAACCTTCTTCCCGCTGGGGCGGGGTTGTGTCTGTTCCGTTGTAAGCACCATCAGTTTCAGGGTGGCCTTTTCGCCACCGGCGGTTTTCCGTGATAAAAAACTCGCAACGTGGCAACGGAATCCTCCGGTAAGGGGGAGGAAAGATCGATAAGCAACTTATGATTGCTGTGTGTAAATCCCAGGCTTTCCCCACCGGAAACAATGTCTTCAACCGCATATTGATCGATTAAGTCCAGTTCCACGACCTTTAAGGCCGGGACAACACTTTTTATCATTACATCCACGTAACCTCCGATCGACCGGGCGGAGGGATCGATTCGCAAGTTTAAATCGTAATACAGTACATCGTATTGGGACTGGTAAACACTGAGCGGGCCTCCCGAAACATACGGACCTTGCCCGAAAGGGCGCGCACTTCCGAAACTTAACAGGAATAAGTGCATTAATGTTAGTGCATACCGTAATTTCATAGTCTCTTTTCCGCAAAAAACAATGTTTAAGGATTCAAATTAAGCTCATTTAGCAAATAATTGTACCTGAATTTGATTTTGACCATGAAGTCTTTTCTCAAATCCTTTCCGGTTCCTCAACAACATGGAGCCTGGGTCATGTTTCTCCTGCCGGCCCTGATGGCAATGGCATTATCCGACCGTGTTGACCTTTCCACCTGGCTTGTTATCCTGGGATTCATACTGATTTTTCTCGCTCACCGGCCTGCCGTTCGCTTTCTACGACGCCGGAAATACCGCCGTCAAACCGATCTGACATCCTTGTGGTGGACGATCCTGCTGGGTGGATCAGGCGCTCTCCTTCTGGCCGTGCTATTCATCCTTCACCAACAATGGATCGCTCTAACGGTCGGGGCAATCACCGGTATTGCTTTGGTCCTTCACCTGAAATTGACCCTGAACAAAAATCATATGTCCATCCCGGGTGAAATCATAGGCGTGGCCGGACTCACGGCTTCGGCTCCCATAATGTACCTCCATCTGCACGGCGTCATGGACGCCCGGGGATGGGTATTATGGCTTATCAATTTTCTCTATTTCACCGGCAGCATATTTTATATCAAACTCAAACTTCGTACCCAACCGATTTCTTCGGTTCCGGGCACAAAAGGTAAAATTGAGGCCGGTAAACCCGTTTTGATTTACTGCGCGTTTCTTTTTGTGTTTGTCCTTGTTGCTATCTGCACCGGGGGTTACTCCTGGTTTTTCCTCCTTGCCTTTATTCCCTTCGTTATAAAATCCGTGACGGGCGTATTCCGTTGGACGTCAAAAAAACAACTTAAACCAAAACACATCGGTTTTTATGAAGTCGGCCACGCTCTGCTCTTTGCCGTTCTAACACTCTTTGGGTTTTATTACACTTAGAGGGAAATGCCCGAGCTACCCGAAGTAGAAACGGTTGTTCGGTCCGTGCGTCCCCGCCTGGTGGGGAAAACCATATCCCGGGTTGCTGTCGGCAACGCTTTTCATAAGGTTCTCGCCACCCATTCACTGAAAACCTTCAACCGCCTGATCGCGAATCAGCGTATTAAACACGTGTGGCGTCGGGGGAAGTACATAGTTGTTGACCTCGATCACGGGCACCTGTTGATCCACCTGCGAATGACCGGACGATTGCTGTTCCGGTTGCTCCCTGAAGATAACCCGAAACATCTTACCGCCCATTTTATTTTCACCGACGGTTCCGAACTATTCTTTAAAGATTACCGTAAATTCGGTCGCCTGTATTATTTTTCGACTCTTGATCCTCTTGACCAACGGTTGGGAATCGAACCTCTTTCCGATCGGTTCACGTCCCGCTGGTTGTTCGAACACCTGCGCGACAGAAATCGGGCCATGAAACCCCTTTTGCTTGACCAGAAATTCATCGCCGGACTGGGCAATATCTACGCCGACGAGGTCCTGTGGCAAGCCCGCGTTCATCCCCTGTCTTCCAGCAAAAACATCAGCCGCCAAAAGGCCGACCGTTTGCACCAGGCAATCCGGTCGATCTTACAGGAAAGTATTGACCTTCAGGGGACGACGATTATCAACTTTTCTTTTGGGGAAAACCGGCGTGGAAATTATCGGTCTAAGTTGAATGTATTCGGTCAGGAAGGTCACCCATGTCCCCGGTGCGGGGCAACGATCTTGAAAATTCGCGTCGCCCAACGGGGCACCCACGTCTGTCCCCGGTGCCAACGCCGCAGACGATAATCCTAAAAAAAACAAGGCGCCTTTCGTTCACCACGAACGGCACCTTGTTTTAATGTGTAGCTGTATAAATAAGGCTAAATCTACGCCCATTATTCCCCGGGTGTCTGTGACGATTATCACAGAATCGGGAGAGTCGGGGACAGATTCAGCCCTAATTAATCCTGCCCGTAAAATCAAAGCACTTTGTATTGAAACTGGTAAATCCCCGCGGCTTCATTCACCGCGATTTTTTTCACAAATCGCAATCGCAATTCCGAATCAAGTTCAGGAAACAACGGTATCCCTTTCCCAAAAACCAGGGGATGGATTGTCAAATAGAGTCGCGTTAAAAACGGAGCGAAACGAGTAAACGTCCGGCCGCCGCCGATAACAAAACAGCGGTCGTTTTCAAGGGTGGACAATACCTTTTCCGGATCATCTTCCCGGTGAACCACAATTACCTTCCGACCCGATAGTTCGACGGTAAGGGTATTACGGGTGTTGGAACCCATTATTACCGGGTAACCCATCGTCTGTTTTTTAAAAAGCGAAAGATCTTCCGACCAGGTTATTACTTCGTTACTGTGACGCGCGATGAAGCCGTCCACGGTAACAGCGGCAATCAGAATTACATCCATATTGATTGGTGAAATACCACGCTACGGTGATCACGTTTTCCATTTTTCCGCAGATTTCCAACCCCCAACAACGCCTAATCTTCCAGGGGTTTTCCTTCTTCGTCAATCGAACCGGCAACAACAATAACCAACCTGTCCGGGTCCACGTATTTCCTTATTGCATTATTTACCTGCTCCAGTGTCAGACCCTTGATTATTTCCGGGTATTGGTCCAAAAACTCTTTGGGGCGCCCCCGTTCCGCGTTGAACAAAATTTGATCCGCCTTCCCGCGGGTTGTGGCCAGACCGACCTTGTACGAACCTGTGATCGTCGATTTTTTCGCTTCCAGTTCCTCCGCCGTTACACCCTTTTCCACCCATTTCCTGATTTGCTCCAGGGTGGCTTCCCGTCCCTGTTCCAACAGTTCCGGGGCAAACGTTCCGCGGGTGTACCAGTAACCGTCATTGCCATAATCGACGCCTCTGACGGAAGAACCGATGCCGTATGTCAGGCCCTGTTCATCCCTTACCGTTTGCATCAGGCGAGCGGAGAAATTTCCTCCCAGGATATAAACACCCATCATAAGTGGGTAGTAATCCTCGTTGTCGCGGTCAATACCGATCGGCTGTCCCAAGTACATATCCGTACTGGTTTTATCGGTCATGGTAACATAATGAATTCCGCCTTCCACGTCTTTTGCTCGTAATGGTGTCGGCTCGATTGTCAGTGGTGAGGTTTTCCATCCGCTGAAGGTTTTCCGAATTTCTTCGGCCAGGCTCTTTGCTTCCACATCTCCTACGGCCACCACAATCATGTTGCCCAATCCGTAATTGGCTTTATGGTATGAGACAAGGTCGTCGACGGTTATTTTCTTCACCAGCACGATTTGTTCATCGATATCCTGACGATAGTTGGGGTGTCCTTCCGGGTAGAGGGCCTGTAAGAAAGTGTTTGAAGCCCGGCGACCGGTGTTTTCCTTTGCTCTTTCCAGGTTGCCGATATACCGGCGCTTAACGGTTTCAAGATCTTTGGCGTTAAAGGCCGGTTCACGCAACTGTTCGGCCAATAAATCAATCACCAGCGGGATGTCATCTTTCAGACAACGGGCGTTAAACCGTACCCGGTACTGTCCGCTGGAAAAACTGATACTGGCGCCCACGGACTCCAGCGCTTCGCTGATTTCAAACTTATCGTGCTTCTTCGTTCCCTGATCAAGCATCGCGGCTGTCAGGTCCGCCACCATTCCGTTTTCTTCGGGGCTGAACTCATCCCCTCCCAGAAGACTGCCCACAATGGTTACCACATCCTTCACCGGTGTCTTCATCGTCATCAGCCGCAGCCCGTCCAGAGGATACTCTTCTTTAATCTGCTTGGCCATGGAAGTGCCGGCGGCGGCGGTTTCTTTCCCAAAAGCAAGGGCCGCCAGGGGAGACAACGGTTCATCCCCGGAACGCCAATAATTGGGCTGGTGGACCTGTGCCTGAGGGATTTTTTCTTCCATCGCAGCGCCTTCCTGGTCTTGGATGGGAACAAAATATCCCGTCGTGCTGTGGTCTTCCACCAGATATGTTTTCGCAATCCGT
>JALUTR010000276.1 GCA_027021785.1 Fidelibacterota bacterium
TAATTTCATTTATCGGGATGGAAGTATTAACCGTACTCATCAAAACAGCAAGGCGGAATTCGGTTGGTGGGCAATCCGGGGATTAAGGGGCCTGGCCGCTGCAGACAAGATTCTGACAGGTTCCCCGGAACATAAATCGCTTTTGACAGCGGTGGAAGAACGGATCAGGACCGCCGACAGGCATATTGAAGCGGCCCTTCAAAATTACCCTGAACAGATTATGACTTCCTTGGGATTGCGACCGAAATGGTTGGTGAAAAACGCGCCGGATATGAACAGCGAATTGTTACTGGCGCTGACCAAGTTGCAAGAGAGCGGGAAGTTCGACTATCGCGATGAAATTCGAAAAATAGCGCGCGGGTTAATCGCGTATCAATACCGGTTCCCGAAACACGATTTAAATGGAATGTATTTTTGTTGGGACAGTCTTTGGCATAACTGGGGGAATAATCAGACCCTGGCATTGTTGGAAGCATATAAAATCACAGAAAACGATACCTTGTTGTTGAGCGTCCGTGAATGGGCGGATGGATTCGTTCCTTTTGTTTTGGAAAACAATTTCCCGCAAAGAATTACGATTGCCGGCAACGGAAGTTATTCGGTGACCATGTTCCCGCAAATTGCGTACGGAATAAATTCCATGTATCGGGCCCTGAATACGCTGGCCGGGTTAACCGGCGATCGGCAATACGCGAAAAAAGCGGAACGGGTGTTCCGGTGGTACAAGGGGGGAAATGTCGCCGGGAAGGCGATGTATCAGTCGGAAACGGGACGTTGTTACGACGGGATTAATTCGGCGGTGTCGATCAACATGAATTCCGGTGCCGAATCCACGCTGGAGTGTCTCTTGTCCATTCAAAAAAGGGGCTTCTATTAGTCGATCAGGATTGAAAAAATGAAGATTTATTCATATTATGTTTTACCCATCGCGTTTCACTTTTAGTCAGGTGTCATTACCGAACTCTTTTCTTTATATGTGCAAACTTCCTTAGATTTAACAACAATTAAGGGATTATTATGATCGATAAGGATTTCACCACTTTGTTTCACGTTCTGTCGAGTGAACAACAAATCATTCAACGCACCGATCAAAAAGCGTTTACGTTGTTGTCAATTTTAGGTGTTTTTATGGTTTTCTTTATTGTTCATTTCCTGAAAGTTCATCTGGACTGGTTCAAATTTGTAATGGTAATTATATATTTCATTACGGCTCTGTTGGCCATCATAAATATTGTATTGGTTATTGTTCCCCGGATCAGGAATGATGAATCCGACGGCACCCAAAATAAGTATAATCCCACTTTTTTTGGTGGAATCAGTCAATTTAAATCGCCTTCCGAATATGCCAATTATTTAAGTGAAATTTCCGAAGATAAAGACAAAGTCTACGCATTGTTTGCAAACCAGGTATTTGCTCTGGGCAAAATCAATGCTTACAAAAATAAAGCCTTGAAACGGTCCATCATCTTTTTTGTCCTGGCAATTATTTCCGAACTTTTGATAATTATGTCGATGGCCTGGGCCCGTGCCCTGCCGTATTTATTTCCGTCCGGATGATAAAACAACTCATCACGGTCGGGATACTGATCGCTTTTATCGGTTGTACCGTTCAACCCAAACAGGGGCCCCCGGGGCCGCAGGGTGAACCGGGACCACCCGGACCTCCGGGAAAACAGGGCCCCATCGGAGAAACTGGTCCTGCCGGGCCTCCCGGACCGCAAGGCCCTCCGGGAACGCCGGGAAAGTCGGTTCCGCCGGAACTAATTACGCGGCTTGATGCACAACTGAATGCATTAAGCGCTTTTGAACAGACATTAAGCCGGGAATCCATCGTTGGTTCCGCCTTTTATTACTTCGGGATCGCGCCACCGATTATCGGATTTACCGTTTTGACATCCTATGGTAATGTTTATCGAATGGATAATATTAACCCCCTCACCGTGGGTAATACGTTTAAATATGTCGGCAGGATTGATAAACGGAAGGATTTCATATCCATGACCGTTATACCATCGGGGGAAGGGAATAACCAATTCTTTTTAGCGATAACCAGGAACGGAAATTATTATATTTCATCCGACCTGAAATCATGGACGTTGACCGGAGCCATTCCCTTAACGGATGATTGAATCGCTGTGAAATTCTTTTGTCCGATTAGTTTCGGTTAATCCCGCGTTAGATTTCGTCGCACTCGATTATCAATTATATCATAGAATTTTTCTCTAATATTGATTATCATTCATCCAGGAAATCCAATTATGTCGAAAAGAAGTAAAATAAAAAGCCGTACCGGGGTGGTTTTTTCCACCGATCCTAATTTTCAATATGTCCGTGATGAACAAAGCGTCCCGGAAACAGTCCCGCCCGGAGAACAAAATCTCCGAATTTGGCTTGAGCGCCGGGGAGGCGGCAAGATCGTCACCGTGATTAAGGGGTTTGTCGGGTCAGAAGATGATTTAAAGATCCTGGGCAGACAACTGAAAACGAAATGCGGGGTGGGGGGGACCGTCAAAAAGGGCGAGATTCAAATCCAGGGTGATCATCGCGATAAAATATTGTCAATGTTGATTGCCGGAGGATATGCCGCGAAAAAAAGCGGAGGATAATTAAAGGCTTGTTATACCGCCTGGTAAAATTGATTGCCATCACCGGCATAAAGATTTTTTACAACCGGATTATAGTAAAGAATGCCCATTATATTCCGAAAATCGGGCCGGTAATATTTGTTGCCAACCATCCCAGCACTATGATGGATGGGATTATCATCGGTTATGCGTGTCCACGGGACCTCTATTTTTTAGCAAAGAGCACAATTTTTCGGACGCATTTTAGACGCCGGATACTATCCCGGCTACGACTGATTCCGGTTTATCGCAAACAGGATCAACCTGAATCAATGGAAAAAAACCTGGAAACCTTTTCCTGCTGTTATGAACTGTTGGAGGCGGGGGAAGCGTTTTTGATATTTCCGGAAGGTACATCCACCGGCGAACGGGTGCTGAGCAAGATAAAAACCGGCGCCGCAAGGATCGGCTTCGGCGCTGAGGAACGAAACGATTTTCAATTGAATGTCCAAATCATCCCCGTGGGATTGAATTATTCGAATGTGGTCAAATTCAGAAGTGATGTTTACGTGCGTTTCGGACACCCTATTTTTCTTAAGGATTATCGGGATGATTTCGAAGCGGATAAGGTGACAGCCGTAAAAATGGTTACCGATCAGATCGAAACTGCATTGTCTAAGTTGACTATCACTGTAAAAGAGTTGGACATGGAACAGATGGTAGCCGCGTTGGAGGATATTTATAAAAAAGAGTTGATCGTGGATTTGGGGTTAAAGGCCAGGGATCAGAACGATGATTTTTCGGTGTCCAAGGGATTGATTAACGCCGTCGAATGGTTTTATGAAAATCAACCCGAACGGGTCGAGAGAATCAAGGAAATGCTGTCGCGGTACCAAAACAATTTGGAACGTCTGCATTTACGCGATGAATTCTTTTCTCCGGTTAAAAGCAGGGGTGATAAAATGAAGAGTTTTCATGCTGTTTTATACTTGGCAGCAGGCTTTCCGTTATACCTTTATGGTCTGATAAATAACTACATTCCGTATAAAATTCCCCGTTGGTATGCGGCGCGTTTTCTATCGGCGAAATCACAGTGGGCCACGACAAAAATGCTTGTCGGCGCGGCATCTTTCCTGGTGTATTACGGGCTGGGTATTGCCCTTGTATTGTTTCTGACCGACAATCCATTGATAATCATCATTTATATCCTGTCCCTGATTCCAAGCGGTAATTTTGTCCTGAAATATGCACGGAAGGCAAATGAGTATCGCCAACATTTGCGTTTTATGTCCGTATTTTATCATAAACGGTTTCTTGTTTATAAAATAATTCAACAACGAATGCAACTTGTTCAATTTTTGAACGAGGCAAAAACCGAGTACATGCGTGCCGTCGGGTTGCGAACACCAAATTCATCTTCATTATAACGATCCCCCCACATTTTCGAGTACAGTATTAGGATAATTTTTTGTTCGATGTAAACGAAAACACAGGCGCAGGAGTATTATATAACTGAATGGAGTCGTTAATTCACGAAATATTGGAAGGGAATTCCGATGCTTTCCGGGATATTGTTAAAGCCTATGATAGAAAGTTATTGTCCATGGCATTCCGTTACTTTCACGATTGGGAAGATGCCAGGGACGTGACCCAATCCACTTTTATCAAAGTGTTCAACAATCTGAAGCGCTACCGGACGGATCAACCGTTTACACCGTGGATATACAAGATTCACCTTAATTCCTGTCGCTCGTACTATCGAAAGATGAAACTCCGGAAAAATGTATTATCGTCGCTCTTCGCCGACGATCCGGAAACGACTGAAATTGAAAATAGCGAGGGTGATTTGTTGATCATTTTGCGATGCGTGGATCGGTTGACATGGAAACAGAAAACGGCGTTTACGCTGATGGAAATTGAAGGGTTCTCCTCGGAAGAAGCGGCAGGTATTATGGGTTGTAAACCGGGTACCGTCAGGGTTCACCTGAATCGTGCACGGAACAACCTGCAAACGAAACTAAAGGCATTGGGATATTCAAATGAATAAGTTGAAACAATTTGTCCGACATCAGAAAACCATTTCCCCTCCGCAATCGATTCGTGAAGAATTGATCGAAAATGTTATGGACAGGATTACCGGGGAACGGGGATTCGGAAATCATCCCTTTTGGCAATGGATGGTTGCCGTGGGAACCCTGGCCCTGGTTGGAGTCTTGCTTCTATCGCGTTTATCGATTTCACAGACTTCCTATCGCGACGTTCAAGATAATCAATTAGCGGTTGAATCCATTATTATACTGGATGATCATACGGCTTTCTGGTTGGAACCATTAAACAAATACGAAAGGTAGAGAGATGAAACAAAATATCCTGTTATTATTATTACTTATGTTCTCCCTTGCTTTCTCAGGTTGCCGGGATAAAAATGAAACAAAAAGTCTGGTGTTTGTCGACCTGACGCTGTTTGAAGTCAAAGGCAATGGCTCAAGTCTGAATTTCCCGGCGTTCAGTCAAACGATCAGTTTGGATGAGATGATGCGGGACGTGGATATGGCCGATTATTATCACCGAAAATTATCCGGACTTTACGATTTCAAGGATTTTACCTACGTCACAAGCGGCAGTTGGGACGCGCTCCTTACGGATACTGATAAAATCAACAACGGTACGCCGATATTCAGCGAGTACGTGCCCGAAGATTACCGTGGTCGGTATGAAGCGGAGATTGTTTTTTCGGGCTACCAATATCCCGTGGGAGAGTTTGTTTTTCGGATCGCCAAGGGCGACGACAACGGGAAAAAACAGATCCGCCATCAAAAAATTGAATTAAGGAACGGGCAGTCGGCATCCATCGGCGCTCTGTACGATGCGCAGAAAAACCGGGGATTCCTGTATGTGATTTCCATGTCCGCTGTCGAGATCACACCTGATTTAACAGTCGATAAATTCATCGAATTCCTGAAACAGAAAAATTCGTTTCGCAGGAATCCGAAAGGAGGAATGTTTTCCGGGAATGATCGCCGCTGGGTTAAACAGTTGTTCGGAGAAGAAGCGCTGAAAAAGTTACCTGAGCCGGTGTTGAATAAAAGCAATATTCGATTCATCCCTTATGATGTGCCGCCGCGCCCGAAAGAACCCATCAATCCGGAATACCCGGAATCGGCGCTTAAGGATTCACTGGAAGGAACCGTGATTTTACAGACCTTCATCAATAAGTCGGGAAGAGCGGAAAAGATTAATATTTTGCGCGGTGTTCGCGATGATTTGGATCGGGCGGCTGTCAGCGCAATTAAAAAAGTATCGTGGGAACCGGCGAAAAGCAAAGAAAAACAGGTGAGTGTTTGGATTAGTATCCCGGTTAATTTCAAATTGAAATAACACAATATCGATTAACAAGGATAAAACGACAGGGTCTGGTGACCTTGTCGTTTTATTATATAGTTTTACCTGTTCATAAGTTCGGGAATTAATCATCGCTTCAGGCTTAGCGACTTGCTACGGGGTCGAAGGACCTTACAGGTTCAGAATTATAGGCAATGATTGGAAAGGACCAGCGCCCCGGGTGTGCCAGGGTTAAAGTAAGTATCATCAGGATCACCGTTGTAAACTATCATAATGGTTGGAACCGGAGGACTAATACCGCTTCTTTTTTCTGTTATTCTTTTCCAATTTCAACCCTGATTATGAACATCTCTGCCAAATTGAAACGGGTACCCACTCAACCGGGCGTATACCAGTTCAAGAACGAGAAGGGCGATATTATCTATATCGGGAAAGCCAAGAACCTACGCCACCGGGTTCGGTCGTATTTCCGGAAAAATAAATATCAAACTCCTAAAAATCAGTCCATGATCAAAAGGATTGCCGATTTGGAATGGATTGTCACCGGGAGTGAAGTCGAGGCCCTTTTAACCGAAGCGAATTTGATTAAGGAATATCGTCCGAAATACAATGTGGATTTAAAGGATGACAAATCTTTTCCTTTTATCCGGGTAACCAATGAACCCTATCCGCAGGTATTTTTAACCCGTGAGGTCATTCGTGACGGTTCCAAATATTTCGGTCCCTATACCAATGTTAATTTACTTCGAAAGATGTTAAAGGCCGTTCACCGGATCTTCCCGATCAGGAGTTGCAGCCATGCCATCGATGCGGAAACGGTAAAGTCGAAGAAAATAAAAGTATGCCTCGATTACCATATTAAGAAGTGTGAGGGGCCCTGCGAAGGGTTTGTGAGCCAAAAACAGTACAATGAAATGATCAAACGGGTCATCCAATTTCTTCACGGAAATACCAGTAAAACCGAGACTTATTTGCAGGATATGATGGAAGCGGCCGCAAAAGAACTCCGTTTTGAGGACGCCGTCATATACCGTGATCAGTTACAGGCGGTGAGAAGTTTCAAGGAACGCCAACGGAAAATAGCCGCTGATTTCGAAGATCGGGACGTGTTCGCCCTGGCGCAGGAAGAGGATTTGGGTGTCATGGTAATCGTGCGAATCCGCCGTGGACGTTTGTTCAGCCGTGAAAAAATATCTTTGCAGGGTCTTAATGACAATCAAAGCGCAACCCTGCGCTCGGTGCTTACCCGTTTTTATCTGGAGAGTGATTTCATCCCAAGGGAAATTACCCTTCCGTTTCCACCGGAAGATGAAAAGGAATTGTTGGCCTGGCTGCGCTCCAAACAGGGCCGGGCGGTGAAGTTTACCTATCCCCAACGGGGAGAAAAAGCCCGGGAGAACCGTGTCGCCTACCAAAATGCGCGGTTGCTTTTAGGGGAGTGGATTCTGGAACGAAAGAAGCGCAAGGAATTCATCCCCAATTCCGTCAAGCAACTTCAGGATGATTTGAATTTGAAAGCGCCGCCGCGGAGAATCGAAGCCTTTGATATTTCGCATTTAGGCGGAACCAACACCGTGGCGTCCATGGTTTGCTTTATTGACGGCAAACCAAGAAAATCGGAATATCGTAAGTTTAAAATTAAAATGGTGACCGGTATCGATGATTTTGCCGCCATGCGTGAGGTGGTTTACCGTCGCTACAAACGTGTGCAGGACGAACAAGGCAGCCTCCCGGACCTGATTCTGATTGATGGTGGGAAAGGTCAGTTATCCATGGCCGTATCGGCACTAAGGGAATTGGGATTAGGCTATATTACCGTCGTGGGTCTCGCCAAACGTTTGGAGGAGGTGTTTATTCCCGGGAATTCCG
>JALUTR010000277.1 GCA_027021785.1 Fidelibacterota bacterium
CTGATTGATGGTGGGAAAGGTCAGTTATCCATGGCCGTATCGGCACTAAGGGAATTGGGATTAGGCTATATTACCGTCGTGGGTCTCGCCAAACGTTTGGAGGAGGTGTTTATTCCCGGGAATTCCGAACCCCAATCGATTCCCAAACAATCCGCGGGTCTGTTCCTCCTGCGCAGGATTCGCGATGAAGCCCATCGCTTCGCGATCACTTTTCAACGAAAAAAACGTTCCCAAAGTATGACCGAATCCATCTTCAGTGTAATACCCGGGATAGGCGGCAAGCGACTCGAAAATCTGATCAATAATTATCCCAGCATCGATGCCATTGCAAATGAAGATGCAACCTCCCTAAACAATCGAACGGGTATTCCGATAAAAGTGTGCGAGGCGGTAATCAGGACTGCGATTGAGTTCCGACAAAAACACAAATGAACATTACCTCAATCTTTGTATTTTCCTTTTAATGAATCACCCCCTTGAAATACCTTGCGGATATCTGAATAAATGAAGTTTTACCAGGTGTTTATTGTCGCCGTGCTGATAAATATAACGGTTTTGGGCCGGGACTATTACCCCAACCGTGTGCTCGTGCAACTGCAAAAAGATGTGAGTCGTCGAGTATTTTCCACCGTTGTGGACCAACAACAATATGAAATTGAAAAAGTACTGGTCCGTCGTTTGGGAATCGTAAGCATTCGTTTAAAGGGTACCCGGTTATCGGCGGCGGATGCCGTGAACGAACTGCGGCGCAATCCGTGGGTGAAATACGCGCAGTTGGATCATAAATTGTCCCTGCGACAGGCATTTCCGAACGATCCGCAATTCGAGAGCCAGTGGAATATGCATAACATCGGCCAGACCGGTGGCGCGGTGGATGCCGATATAGACGCTCCCGAAGCATGGGAGATCACCACCGGCGGAGTGACTTCCCTGGGTGATAC
Organism: Fidelibacterota bacterium; assembly: GCA_027021785.1. Lineage (GTDB taxonomy): Bacteria > Fidelibacterota > Marinisomatia > Marinisomatales > JAADGP01 > JAADGP01. Next base: position 942 of record JALUTR010000277.1, read on the forward strand.
CATTGTTGTGGCCGTCGTTGACGAAGGGTGCCTGATTACCCACCCGGACTTAAAACCAAATTTATGGCGAAACTGGAGTGAAATTCCCGACAATGGTATTGATGATGATGAAAATGGTTATCCTGATGATATTAACGGGTGGAATGCCAATGATTCCAGCGGAATCATTCCTTCCAGCGGCCATGGAACCCATGTCAGCGGGATTATCGGAGCCCGCGGGAACAACGATTCGTTGGTAGCCGGCGTTAATTGGCAGGTGAAGATAATGCCCGTGGTGAGCAATTCCGGCCAGACGTCGGTGGTTATGGAAGCGTACGGCTATATTTTGGATCAGCGGGTTCTCTACGATTCCACAGACGGTGCAAAAGGAGCCTTTATCGTTGCCGTGAACAGCAGTTTTGGTATCGATTCCGCTGATTGCAGTTCTAACGATTATCCGCTCTGGAATGTGATGTATGAAGCAATGGGGGAGGCCGGAATCCTGAGTGTGGCTGCCACCATGAACACAAACGCCGATGTGGATATTGTCGGGGATGTACCGACAGGGTGCAATAGCGATTACCTGGTGACGGTGACCAACACCACCAAATCCGACATTAAACATTCCGGTGCGGCGTACGGGCCATTGAGTATCGACCTGGGGGCGCCGGGAACAGGAATATTGTCGACTTACCCTGGGGTGGTCGGAACATCAAAATTATCCGGGACATCGTTTGCGGCTCCCCATGTCGCCGGAGCGATCGGTTACCTTTACGCCGCCATGAATACGAAATTTGCCGAATATTGTAAAAGATATCCGGCTGAAGGAGCTTTATTAGTAAAACAGGCGGTTATACAGGGTGTTGATTCCCTGGAAACCTTGCAGAATACTACGGTTTCAGGGGGCCGGTTGAATTTATTCAAATCAGGATTATTGGCTCTGAACCAAATTTCTCCGGATTCACTGGACCCTCGGCCGGTTTCGAATCTTCGCGCCGATACAAGCCGGTTCTACCAGGTAAGATTTCTCTGGGACGATCCCGTCACATTGGTCGGAGAGGATTTGATTCCCGATTTTGTTATTAACGTTACCCGGAACAACGATTCCCTTACGACCGTGGAAGCCGGTGTCCGGGAATTCGTAGACGAACACCTTCCGGCGAAAGAGATTTATACCTATTCATTTATAACCAGGTTGGTCGATAATGATTCCGTCAGTGTGCCGGTTTCCGTGACCGTTAGGGTCCCCGGGGAGTGGTGTATTCCCGGCGATGTAACACACGACGGTTTGGTTAATACCACCGATTTAAACAGAATGGTGCGATTTATTATGGGGCTTGATTTAACGGATGAATTCGATACCTGCGCGGCCGATGTGGATAATGATTCCACCATTTCGGTCTTCGATGTCCTTTTAACAAGCGATATGATTCCTGATCGTCCGTAAATGTGTGCCTGTCAACGTATTACTTCGCCAGGCTGCCTGACGAGTAAAACAATAGTTTTTGAACAATCAATTATATCGACAACCAGGGATGGTTGTCGCACAGTGCGTCAAGCATCCCTGTCTGCACTGCGCTACGACAGGCAAGTCTGCTTGACGACAACCAAAGATGGTTGTCGTACCATCTACGGGCATTCCGTGAATTCTTCGGTGAAATCTTCGCCCAGAAAAGTCCAGCTTACGGCGGGCTGTACGAAAGCTCCGGTCCTTGTTTCATGAATAACTTCATTTCCGTTCAGCAGAATAGCGGCGGTGACCGTACCGGTAGAATCATTGTTATGTGCCACGAGATACACCCAACTATCTCCGGTTGTGGTAGTGTCCGTTTCCCAGGGAAGAGTCACGTCATCAAAGTAAGTGGTATCCGGTGTTTCATCCCTTTTGATAACACGCAGGATGTCCACGGAAGATGTAGTGCCGGTCACCGATAGGGTAACTGTGTAGTACGTTTCTCTTGTTTTCGTGTAGCAGTCCGATTCTCTTTCGCATGAGAGAATAACCAATCCCGACAGTATAAACAGCAGAAAAATATATTTGATATTCATGTATCAGTCACTCCTTTGTTAATAAACTATCAATAATGGTGATCATTGTGTTGAATTCCCGCGGGTCAAACAGCCTGGTCAGGAATACAATGTTGCCGTTTTGATTTTGATGATGACGTTTCTTCCTACGCCCCTTTCTTTGACGCCAATTTAGCAAATATTTCAAATCCGGTGTAAACAGCTCAAGGGTACGTGATATTCATATCCGTGGCGAATAGCAGAACCGTTTCCCCGATCATCCACAATTCACTTGGATTGGCAGGGAGGGGGCTGAATAACAACAGCAAAACAGCGGTCTATAAATATCCGTGTTCCTTCATCCACTCGTCGTCAACGAACTTGGATAAATAATTGCGGATACTGTCGGGAAGGATGGCCAGACATTTTTGACCGCTTTTTAAATCAGCGGCGGCTTGTAAGGTGGCCCACATAACGGAACCGCTGGAGCCGCCGACGAGGAGACCTTCTTCCCTGATAAGTCGGCGCGCCATAAGGAATGAATCCTTATCGTTGACCTTTACGTATCTATCAACCAGTTTATTGTTTAAAACATCCGGGAAAAAATCGTAACCGATTCCTTCGACATCGTAGGAAAAGACTTCATCCCCACCGCCCAAAATTGAGCCGTAGGGGTCGACACCAATAATTGTAATACCGGGGATCTCTTCTTTCAGTCGTCTGGCAACCCCGGTGACGGTTCCCCCGGTACCGACGCCGATAACGACCATATCAAGGTTATGGCCGAAATCGTCCAATATTTCCTGGGCCGTTCCATAATAGTGGGCATTAGGATTCCCGGGATTGGCGTACTGATCGAGGATATGAGAGTTGGGTATTTCCCGATTCAATTTTTTTGCGACTCCGATATGACTATTGGGATCATCCCAGGCTGCTTCCGTGGGGGTTCTCACGATTTCGGCCCCTAACGCCTTCAGGACGACTTCTTTTTCTTTGCTCATTTTTTCGGGCATGGTAATAATCATTTTATAGCCTTTGATTGCCGCGGCCAAAGCGAGCCCGATGCCGGTGTTCCCGGAAGTCGGTTCGATTAACGTATCGCCGGGTTTGATTCGGCCGGATTTTTCCGCTTCCTCGACCATTCGTAAACCGATACGATCTTTCAACGATCCTCCGGCATTAAAAAATTCGCATTTCGCGTAAAGTTCACAGTTTAATTCGGAACCGACTTTATTTAATCGGACGGTGGGTGTATTGCCAATGGCTTCAAGTATGGTTTGCAAAATCATTTATTTCCTTTCATTATCAGTTATATGTTTGAGGCTAAGACGAAAATTACGCTAAATTGACTCAAAATATTCAGGAGATATTTAACATGAATCGCTTGCAGGGGAAGGTCGCCGTAATAACCGGCGCGGGACGTGGTATCGGGAAAGCTACCGCAATAAAATTTGCGGCTGAAGGGGCGATATCAATTATTGCTGAGTATGATCAATCGTTAGGGACGTCCACCGTTAAAACAATAAAAGATCTCGGCGGACGCGCTGAATTCATTAAGGTGGATGTGAGCAAAAATAAGGATGTTTTGGCGCTGTTTAAACATGTCGCGGAAAAATACAGAAAGGTTGATATCCTGGTAAATAATGCCGGTATTATTATGGATAGTACCCTCAAGAAATTGGATGAGGAAAAATTCGATCGCGTTATTGCCGTTAATTTAAAAGGTGTTTATCTCTGCACCAAAGCGGCCGCCGAGATTATGCGCGAGCAGGGTGACGGAGTCGTTTTAAATGCCTCATCCGTGGTTGCCCTGTACGGTAATTTCGGGCAGACCAATTACGTTGCCGCCAAGGCCGGCGTGATCGGAATGACAAAAGTATGGGCCAGGGAACTGGGAAAGGACGGAATTCGCGTTAACGCCGTGGCGCCGGGTTTTATTCAAACCGACATGTTGTCCGGGATTCCCGATAATATAATGGATATGATGCTGGAAAAAGTACCTTTAAAAAGAATCGGGCAGCCGGAGGATATCGCGAATGCCTATTGTTTTTTGGCCAGTGATGAAGCTGCTTATATAAATGGCGTCGTGTTAAGTGTCGACGGCGGTGTGGTCGTATAAAAAAAGGGGCCTGTTAAGCCCCTTTGCCAAAAATTCCGGCCTAAATTTACGCTACCTTAATTTCTATGGCTTTTGATTTTACTTCTTCGGCTTTCGGAAGATTTATGGTCAGCACTCCATCCTTGAATTTCGCAGTGATCTTATCTTCACGAACTTCTTCCGGCAGACGGAAACTCCGTTTAAAGGTACCGTAACTCCGTTCAATGCGGTGGAAGTTATCTTTCTTATCCTCGTGCTCGTATTTTCTTTCACCTTCGATTGTCAAAATATTGTCCTTTACATTGATGTGAATATCTTTTTTGCTCAAACCCGGTAAATCGGCATGCACGATGTAATTGTCATTATCTTCCTGGATATCCACCGCAGGAACCCAGCTTCTGCCTACGTAAGAATCTTCCAACATATCACCGAAGAAATCCGACAGGAAACGATTCCATTCATCCACGGGTGAAATTAACGATCTCATTGGTTTCCATTTTACTAAACTCATAGCTAACTCCTTTCTTTGGTTGTTTGCTGGAAAAACTTTTCGCTTTCAACAATAACAATCGGCATGCCAGACTTTATTTTATGAAAATTTTGCATTCATTTTATCCAACCTGACATAGGTCAGGTCAATCATGACAGAAGGCGAGAAAAATATTCATACCCTGATAAAACATTGGTTGGGCATACCGATGACTGGTTAGCTTTTGCCTGTCTAATCAGGAAAATAATTAATGGAAAAGTTAGCTCTATTTGGAGGAACACCCGTCAGGACCAAGCCCTTCCCAAAATGGCCGCAGTTTACGGAAGCGCTGAAAAGTAACTTGATTTATACGTTGGAACACGACCTTTGGGGAGTAGGTAGTAAGGCCGTAAGCAGGTTTGAAAAGGCCTTTGCGGAATATCATGATGCAAAATATTGTGTCAGCACCAGTTCCGGTACGACCGCCTTATGGGTGGCCTTAAAAGCGGCCGGAGTCAAGGCCGGGGATGAAGTAATTATACCCCCCTATACTTTTATCGCCACGGCTTCGGCGGTTTTGATGGCGAATGCGATCCCGGTTTTTGTGGATGTCGAGCTCGAAACATTTAATATTGATCCGGAACTGATTGAATCCGCCATTACCGAAAAGACCAAAGTGATTATGCCCGTACATATCGCCGGAAATCCGGCGCAGATGGACAAAGTATTAGCTGTTGCCAATAAACACGGTATTTCCGTTATTGAGGATGCGGCTCAGGCGCATGGAGCGGAATGGAAAGGGCGGAAAGTAGGCGCACTGGGACTGGGGGGGATTTTCAGTTTCCAGACTTCGAAGAATATGACCGCCGGAGAAGGCGGAGCGATCATCTCGAATGACCAGGAATTTATGGATGCATGTTTTGCATATCATAACTGCGGGCGGGTAAAGGGCGGTAAATGGTACGAACATCAACATTTGGGGGGAAATTTCCGTTTAAACGCTATGGCCGGTAGTATCCTGTATACCCAATTACAGGAGCTGGAACAGGAAATGAAACTGCGGGACAGAAACAGCGGGATATTGGATGAAGCTTTAGCGAAAATTCCGGGAATTACACCTGTCGAAACCTATCCGGAAGTGACGCGGGTTGCTCATCATCTTTATCTGGCCCGGTACGATAGTTCACAATTCCATAATATTCCCCGAGAGAAATTTTTCAAAGCGATGCAGGCCGAAGGTGTATTCACGTATGGCGGGTATACTCCCCTGTATCGGGAAAACCTGTTCGTTACGGACACGGAAGAATACCCCTGGTTACAAAACGTAAATTATCGTGAAATGTATTTCCCGAATACGGAACGTCTCGCCAATGAAGAAGCTGTTTGGCTGAAACAGAATCATTTGCTGGGAACCGAAGCAGACATTCAGGACATTGTTGATGCGTTTGTTAAAGTGACGACCGCAATGCGTGAACAACCGGCATTGTTTGATTAGTTTTTCAGAATATGTTTACTGGAATATGAGGTAAGATATTCCGGTCTTATTTTACGAAATCCTGACGGGGCGCTACGGCGCCGCTTGGACTATGACAAATATTGAAAACCGGAGAATTGTATATGGGAAAAGAATGTGCCCGGGACTGGATTCGAACCAGCACAACCTTGCGGTCACTAGACCCTGAACCTAGCGTGTCTACCAATTTCACCACCCGGGCTCTCAAAAAGCAGCCGATATTACATTTAGCAGTGGAAACCGGGCAAGGAATAAACTTGATACACCCTTAAAGGGCTGTGTATCTTTCACGACGGTGTTTTTCTATGGACGAATCAGTTGTCGCAAAAAATCGAAAAGCATTCCATGATTTTTATATCCTGGATACGATCGAAGCTGGCATCGCGCTCAAAGGAAGCGAAGTTAAGAGCTTGCGGGAGGGGCGTGCCAACTTGCGTGATGCGTACGTGGAAATCCGTGGCGGAAACGCTTACTTAATAGGTGTCCATATCAGTCCCTATTCCCATACCGGTTTTGTCGGGCACGAACCCACGAGAGATCGTCGGTTGCTTTTGCATAAACGGGAAATATTAAAATTACGACAATTGATTGCGGAGAAAGGGATTACGGCCATTCCCCTGAAACTGTATTTTCGGGGAAGTTGGGCCAAGGTGGAGATCGGGATTGCCAAAGGGAAAAAGACCTATGATAAGAAGGCCGCTCTCAAGGCCCGGGATATAAAGCGGGAAACCGATCGTGAAATGAATCGCTATTCGAAAT
>JALUTR010000278.1 GCA_027021785.1 Fidelibacterota bacterium
ATTTTGCCACTGCGGGAACCCTTGGTCTGGTTTCAGCTAAATTTTATAATCAGGCGCTAATTTACCAGGATTGGAATTTAGATGTAATAAGTACCAGGAGAAAGATGAACTAAGTTTAAATTGTAATGTCTCGGTTATGGGGGCATATTTGATGTACCAAGAGCCAAGAGCCAAGAGCCAAGAACCAAGTTGAGCGAGGCGAAATCCCGACGAACGTCGGGAAGCGAAACGAGTCCGCAAGGCGGACCGGCACATGTTGGGAAGCCAATCCGCTGGCCGCTGAACTGCGTGATCGTTGATTGGTATATTTTTTTATTCAAAGCTCCTATCCTCCCATCTCTGATCCTGCGGGGTCTCCCGACCCCGCAGCGGAAGGAGCCGTGTTTTTCCGCAGAATCGTCCTCCGCCAGCCCGGCATGATCGTTGGGCCGGCTTCCAAGCTTTTGTCCCGTTATTCCTGTAAATGTCCTTTTGCTCATGGTCGGGAAACCATGAACGATCAGGTTAGGTGTAAGAATATCCGATCCTGCAGTCAGCTTGCGGATTGGTTTTCCAACCAATGACTGAGGAACTACTTGCGCCCTTTTACAGGGCTTGGACACCGCCTCAGGGCGTTACTCTGAATTTTATTATGATTCCCTTTCAGGGAATTCAATCTAAAGTCTCATATTGTCATTCCGATCCCGCCTCGGCGGACTCAAGAGTGAAAAACAACTTTTTACGATTGCATCAAATATTACAATGGTTCAAAGGTTAAAGTTTAACGGCGGAGGGAACAGGATATGGTGGGGATAATTCGGAGTAGAGAGGGAGGGCTATTCCGGCAATTGCCATAGACGGAGGCAATGTTCGTAGTACATTTGGAATAAGCGGTTCCGTTCTTCTTCGTTTTTTAATCCGTGTCCGATTACGCGCCAGTGGTCCATTTTCAGTGGTTTAAACGTGTACCATTGTCCGGGAATAAGCGGTTCGTTGGGTTTGTATTCGGCGATCGGGTCCGGGCCGTTCAGGCCGGTTGTGGGACCGCGTTGCGAAACGGTATTCACAACACCGTCGTTTTCGAACCAGGTTGAATCGGTTGCCGTGCCATCCGCCCAGTAGGCTGTCTGCGATCCGATCAGTCGTGCTTTGGCTTGCAGAATCAGGCTCATTCCTTCGTCGGGCACCTGCCTGCCGGTGGCGGAATCCAGGTGCGTGGCGCTTAGAACATACGAAAAATAATATACCTGGGGATCGGCCTGTAAAAAGGTATTAAGTTGTCGCGCGCCTTCCAGGCTCAGGTCCCAGGAACTGATATTTTTCGTGTTCCAGGCCGGATGTTCCCGCATTCGCCGGTAATAGCTTACCCATGATTCGTTCGGCTTGCGACGAAAACCCCATTGTTGCAGATCGAAATCGTAAAAGTGTGTACCCACCACGGCGGCCAGGCCGATAAAATTTTGCAAAAACGGGACACTCCGGGTAACGATATTGGATAAAGTGGTACCGTTATGCGGGGTGGCGATTGAAGTGATTGATTTAATCCATCCCTCGAGGGATTTGCCAAGCAGCAGGCTTTCTTCGGGGACGGTTTGAGCCGAATCGGCGTAGAAGATGTTTGTTAACTGGTAAAGAAGCATGCGTGCTGTTTGTCCGCCCATGCTGTGGCCGATAATATGGACCGGATGATCGGCGTCCCATTCGGGGTAGAGCCCGGGATATGTTTTCCCTTCGGGTTTTTGAATAACGCCCCATTTTTCGGAGTGTGCCTCGCCGTAATCAACCTGACCGCCCTTTATTTGGAAGAAGGTTTCCACCGCTCGTTCCCAATTGGATGAGACCGGTCCGATGGAAACGGTATAAACTTCGAATCCCCTGGATTCCAGAAACGCCTCCAGGTCGGAAGAACCACCCCAATATCGGTAGCCACCCATTTCTTCGGGTCCCCAACCGATAAAACCGTGCACCAGGATGATAGGGTATCGGTTTTCGGCCGGGAGCGAAGAAACCGATAACAGGGAGAGAAAGAAAAGGATGGATCTAAAAGTTTTCATGGGTGGTAATAACAATGAAATTTACGATGTCCGGGCTTGAGAAATACTATAAGAAAAAAGGGTAAACCAAACTCAACGGGGAGTCAGTAATACCTCAGTGACAGGATTCGCCGCCGGAAAGAGCTCATGACGAAAGTCGGTTTCCATATCCACCCATAATTAAGGTGTTACGAAAATTATAAAAAAGGGGCTGTCCTTAAGGACAGCCCCCATTTGCGCTATTCAATCCAGGAGAGGATTAATAGATTTCCAGATAACGATCTATTTCCCAGTCACTGACGCTGGCGGAATATTCTTTCCATTCAGCCCGCTTGGCGGTGACATAGGCTTCCAGTGCGGTGGCCCCCAGGGCTTCCGTAATAACCGGATCAGCTTCCAGTTCATCGAGAGCTTCCCGCAGGGAGACAGGTAACGTGCCTATCTCTTTCAGTTTGAGGTCCGCTTCCGTTAGTTCAAAAATGTTTTCCTCTAACGAATCCGGCGGTTCGATCTTGTTTTTGATTCCGTCTAATCCGGCGGCCAGCATGACGGAAAAGGCCAGGTAAGGATTGGCCGACGGATCGGGACAGCGCAGTTCGCACCGGGTTGAATTTTCTCTTCCGGGCGTATAGCGCGGTATCCGGATCAGAGCGGAACGGTTGGTTGTGGCCCAGGAAATGTAAACCGGGGCTTCGTAACCGGGAATCAGACGTTTGTAGGAGTTAACGGTTGGATTCAGAACGGCTGTCAAGGCGCGCGCATGGTGCAGTTGTCCGCCGATAAAGTAACGCGCCTCGTCTGACAGGTGATAGCGGCCATTTTCATCAAAGAAAATGTTTTTACCATTGCGGAATAAGCTCTGGTGTACGTGCATACCGGAGCCGTTTACACCGGCAATGGGTTTGGGCATGAAAGTGGCGTGCAAATCGTTGTGGTGCGCGATCGCTTTAATCGCGAACTTAAAGGATACGGCATTATCGGCCACGGTGAGGGCATCCCCGTAATGGAAATCAATCTCATGCTGACCCTCGGCAACTTCGTGATGAAGCGCTTCCACATCGATATTCAATTTTTGCAATGCGGCAGTCATATCCTGGCGGATTTCAGTGGCCAGATCGGTTGATTGATCAAAGTATCCCCCCTGGTCATGAGGCAAGGGCCGTACTTTGTGGTTGTCTTTACGGAACAAAAAGAATTCCAATTCAGGACCCACATTGTATTCAAGTCCTAATTCGGCGGCTTTTTCCAGTTGGTTTTTTAAGACCGTACGCGGAGCGCCGTTGTACAGAGTGCCATCGCACATATACACATCGCAGATAAAGCGGGCGGTTTCCCGTCCGGTTCCCAGTGACCAAGGTATAACGGCTAAAGAATCCGGATCCGGTTTTAAATACATATCGCTTTCGAATATCCGGGTAAAGCCTTCAATGGAGGAGCCATCGAACCAGATATTATTGTCCAGCGCTTCTTCCAGTTTTGAAACCGGAATGGTAACGGCTTTCACAATTCCGATCAAGTCCGTAAACTGCATGTCAACGAACTTGATTTCGTTCTTCTTTATGATTTTAAGGATTTCTTCACGTGTCATGTGTTTTTTCCCTTCTAATTAGTTTGTTTCGGAGTACTCCAAAAAGTTCTGTCTTGTATTTTTGGAGAGCGGTTGGGGTTAATGGTATTTTTCAATATGTCGGACGTGGAACGGAGAACCATAGGGAATGTTGGGTGTAAGGCGTACAGGGGTCTGATTGTTTCGGAAAGTTTATCGGAATAATAAAAACCCAATAATGCCGCCATCAGGATCCATAGGGAGGTCAAACCACTCACGGTCGGCGTGTAAATAACATTGAGTATCAGTGTTACCAGGACACCAATGTTAAAATCGGTCATTATTGTTTTCTTATTCAAGCGCGATTTCCAAAAATGTACGAATTGGTAAAGAGAATTACTGTGTCAGATTCAATGCGTTGCATTCCTTGTAAGTGGACAGCACAACCATTGTATGAGTCCGAATTACTCCGGGCCAGGCCTGGATATTCAGCAAAAGTTTTTCCAGCTCGGTGGAATTGTGAATCCGAACCTTTAACAGGTGGCTTCCCTCGCCGGTGACAGAGTGACATTCCAATACGGAGGGATGGGCCTCGGACTGATTGATAATATCCTGATAATGATCCGAAGAAGAGCTTACCACCGCGATAAAGGCCGTCAGATCAAAACCCAGTTTTTTGGCATTCACGCGGGCGTAAAAACCGGTGATGAGATTCTGATCCACCAGTTTTTTAATACGTTCCGCGGCGGCGGGAACCGACAGTCCCACCTCAGACGCAACCTCACTGGCCGTCATCCGGGCATTCTTTTGCAGCAATTCTAAAATATAGAGATCTTTTTTGTCCCACATTTGGCCGAAAATATATCGCAAATTAGGCGTTAAAACAAGAATAAATTAATAATAAGGCACGGCAAACTTAATAAATTTAGGGCAGGGAAACTATTTTCCCGGCACTTTTAAGGCGCCGCGAAAAAAAGGGGGAAGCCGTCCCTAAAAATAAAACCCCCATTGCATAATTACCCGGAAGGCAAAATTATCTTCACCGTCCGGAGGGTGGGATACCCAAAACGGAAAATACAGGCCTACTTCTATCAGGGTCTGGGATTCCAGTCCGAGTCCAAAAGCCAGGTACAGGGGATCGAACGCACTGAGTGCGATAACCCGGTCCGCGATCGATTTCGCGGTTGTTTCCACCAGGGCGCCGTCAACGTACACCATCGGCCAGGCCATGAATTTGGTTTCCCAACCGATGCTCATGCCAAGGCTTACCACGGAATTCCACCAGTTTTTACCAACGTCGGCAAAACCGCGGAACAGGGGGATAAAATCTTCCCTCTCCTTCCATATCCGGGGTACGTAACGTAACTGGTATCTGAGTGTATTCCCGGGGCGGTCGTCCCACACAAATCCCGATTCACCATGAAGCCGTAAAATAATACGATTAAGGTCATGCCGTTCGTAGTCTACGGAAGATGCGACGCGGTAAAAGACATCTCTTTTCGCCTGTTTCAGCGATTGACCGGCGATTAGCGAAAAGTGAACGACGGACCGCTTGTCGGGAGAATAGAAAAAACGAATGAAGGATTCATTTATGGTGAGCGTTTGTCCCTTGTCCCACCAGGAATTCGAATCCGCCTCCGCGTATTCCGTCCTGACCAACTGGGTGGTCAAGCGCTTATAGGCTGATCGGCCGTTGGCCACGTAATACGACGGTTTTCCCAAATAAGTAATTAGCGACAGGATCTGACGATTGCGGGGATATTCATAACCGGCTCTGAATTCCCAATAGGTCAGATCAATGGATTTTAAAGGAGTTCTATAAATGAATCGACCTCCCCAGTTATGATTACTCCGTCCGGTGGAAAAAGTAATATCCAGGTCAAAGGTATTCTGAAAGAAAGCCGGGAGGAAAGGCATCAGGTTCAAACCCAATCCCCCGGACAACCGGATGCCGTAGCGCCAGTTATTCTGCCAATCCTTAACGATGCGGGGACGATAATATAATTTATAGACTTCCCAACTGGGTAAACCGTAAATAGGCTGGAAAGTGAAGCGTCGTGGCCAGCGGTTGTTGTAGCGATTGGAATCAAACATTTTTTTATCCGGATCGAGTTCCACGGAAACGACCGGGCTTGGGGTCGTGAAACGGAGGGCTTTTTGCCGCGTAAGTCTTACCTGTTTCCTGGAGATGGTATCGCCGGCGGCGGTGATAACCCGCACATCAACGGGCAATAACCATTTGCCTTCGTAAGCGGTCTTGACGGTTGTGAGCCATTGTCGGCGATTGTTTTTTTTAATATCCACCGCGGCGATTTTAATGTCCGGCCGGATATTGGTTGTCAACGCCAGGCGAAAATTGTCGGCAATCGTTTTTCCGGCCAGCCGTTGTACCACCGAAATGAAGGTTTCCGTATTCACTGTTTTCCAGGTGTTTTCCCGGATGTAAGTGCGGATGATGACTTGCATTAGGGAGTCACCGATGGACGATTGAAGCATTTGCAGCGCGTAATTGCCCACGATATAACGGGAGTAGGCATAGGCCTGACTTTCCCAGTCCGTCTGTTTGCCCGGTTGATACACGGGGGGGAGCGCCTGGTCGCCGATGAGGTTATGAACCAGGCGTATCCAGTCGTCAGTCGTCATTGCCCGAAGGTCGCTCCAAAAATCGAAAAGGTTCAATTCCGGTTTAAGCGAACGACTTTTCTGTTCATTCAATTCCGATTGTTTGTAAAGCCACACGCCATATTCGGCGAAAGATTCGTTTAACCAGGTCTCATAACTTTCATCAGCATTGATGGCATTACCAAACCACTGATGCGCCAGCTCGTGCGCTAAGGTACGAAAATTATCCATGTTCTCCTGGAATATGATATAGTTGGCGGTCGAGAGAGCGTTGGAATTCAGGGAATACCCCATGGTAATTGTCAACCTGTCGTTCGGACAGGGACCAAACTGTTCGGTGTAGAAGGGAATCAGGTTTTCCAGATCGGAAATGAGATTTTTGACATTATATTCCTGACCGGGAGTATACAATAAAGAGATGTCGATGCCGTTGATATTCACGTTTTTACGCCGGAAATAGTTCGACAAAACCGCACTGAAATTGACGGCCCGGGGATAATAATATTCCTGTCTCACCGATCCATTTCCGAGCGTGTCGGTTTTAAGCAAATGGGCTGATGTCCCGGCAACATAATCCGCGGGAAACGTAAGGGTGACTTTGTATTCCGCCGGATTGGAATGGGGATCGGCCTTACCACCGTGATTTTGAATGTGCCATCCGTCAGGATGGAAAAACTCCATCACGGGATAGAAGAAAATCAGGTTGTATATCGTGGTATCCCTTAGGGATCCAAACGTAGGAATAAAAGGACTGGGAGTTTGAGCTGTTTTGGTAACAAACGGGATGTCAATGAGAACGGATTCGCCCGGTTTTAACGCCGGGAAGAGGCCGATTTTCATCGTAATTTTTTCGGCGTCCATGACTTTCCCCAGACGAGTGCTCTGAACCTTGCCGATTATTGTCCGGGGTGTTTTATCGTCCTTGGGATCGTAATAACCGTTGGCGTTGTTGTGGAAATACACTTCTCCCAGGGGACGGTCCCAGCGGTTGGTAATCGTTACGTGATTAACACCTTCAATCCAGGCCGGGGTTTCCTTGACTTGGGGATGGAATACAAGTTCAAGCTTGTATTTAATTTCCAGTTCGTTATCGGCCGATAGGAGAAGGGGGATGGCAAAGAGAAGCAGGCGGTAACGCCAACCGGTGGCGAAAGAGAGGCTGGTTCTGCGGTCTCCTGGAATCATTCAGGTTAAAAAGTAACCCCGAATCCGATACTGCTGATCCAACCGCCGGTGCCGTAAAAATATGAGCCCAGGTCGAAATGGTATTCCTTGGACCGGTAACTTAAGCCGATTCCCGAACTTCCCAGGAAATCGTTGGTAATGTTGGTGCGTGTCTGTTGGGAGAATTTGTCGGTATTCGTGCCCCATTTCAGTTGGAATTTGTAAGGCAGTTGAAAGATCCCCCCCAGCCGCAGCCAGGACGTTCCGGTTGTAAGTCGATATCCCCCGTCAATGAACAATTCCAGCGGCAAGTGTTGCAGGCTTTTGCTGACGCTGGTAACCACCGTTGTTGGTAACTGTTCTCTGGCCCGGGTATAGC
>JALUTR010000279.1 GCA_027021785.1 Fidelibacterota bacterium
TATTAAAAGTAACCCGATGTAAGAGCGCGGCGTGGGCTGCCACCCCGGGCCGCCCCAATAAAAAAGGATTGCGTATCCGCTGCCAAAGAAACTGTCTTTCCATGTAATGCAGTAATCCTTGTACCCGTCTCCGTCGATGTCGCCCAACTGCACAACCTGGGCGGCGAACTTATAGTACTCCGGCCAGGTGTTCGGAAAGGTGGTATCCGGTTCGAACTGGAGAGGAAATGGGGGTTCGATTCCCCAGGCAATGTAAGGCGAGGACAACGTATCGTCATGCCGAGTGTAAATGATATCGTCACAGCAATCGGCGTTCAAGTTGGCTATCGTGAAGTTCGGGCTGAAGTACCACTGCTCTCCTTCCACCCACTCGTAATCCGGCTTGTCGTATTTCGCGCTGCGGTTGCCCAGGTAAATGTGAAAATTCCAGATGTATTTCCTGACTGGATGTTTGAATTTCCCGCCAATAAAAAGATCGTCGCACCCGTCACCATTGATATCTCCGATCTTTATTCTACTCGTGTAATCTCTTCGGACGTACCCGTCGTCCACGTTGGGATCGGTGAATACGTGGTCGGGAATCGTGTCCATGTTCGGCCCGCCCAGGTGCAGGTACAACGCCCCCGTGCCCGCCTCCGTCGAATCGGCCCAGGAATTGATAAGAAGGTCATCATATTTATCTCCATTCACATTAGCTACGATTACACTTTTCCCAAGAGTTGAACGCGGATTACGCCCACGGAAAACTAAATCTGGTTTTGAGTTATAGATTGATACGCCTTGGTTATGAAAATACACGCGCACCAGCCCAAAACCCTTCGGGTCTTCTTGATATGTCCAGTTTGCAATCGCCGTAGCAATATCTGTGTATCCATCACCGTTGAAATCTCCGGCTTCTATTCCTCCTCCTAGTCCTAGTCCTCCGCCCA
This sequence comes from Fidelibacterota bacterium, assembly GCA_027021785.1. Taxonomy (GTDB): domain Bacteria; phylum Fidelibacterota; class Marinisomatia; order Marinisomatales; family JAADGP01; genus JAADGP01. Next base: position 930 of record JALUTR010000279.1, read on the forward strand.
GCACAAACAACACCGGCTCGCCATCGAACTCTCGTCCCCCAAAGTAAATGAACGTGGTATCGAGCATCGTGCTTATGGCAAAGTCCCCAATTCCGTCGCCGTTGATGTCGCCCAGGCCGGTGATATCCGCTCCCAGGCCGGGGTGCGGGTAGTTGTACAAGTACTGGTACACGGGGATGCGGATCTCGTCGCTGAGCACGGCGCCAGGCAATTCCTGCGCGGTGGCTGAATCCCCTGCGCCCCGAATTTGTGCGTACGTAGAAAGCTGTGAACAAAAGAGAAGGACATTCAGCATGAAAGGAAAAAGATAGCGTATCACTGTTGATCTCCCTGGATTATCGTTGTGAGAAAGCGCATCGTGTTTGCGCCGCCATGCGCCGGAAAACGGCGAACGAACAATAGCGCAAACGAAAAGAGAGTACTGGTTGCATTCTATGTCGAAATGGTCTGGAAAAGATGCAACGGCAGTGTACGAGTTTTTTCGTTCATTGTCAATCGTATGTGCGGTTGGAACGTTAGAACGTTAAAACGTTAAAACGTTCCACGGTTCATCAACTCTAGAAACCGTTGAAACGGTTCGGTAATTGGCTTCTATGAACATTTTCCGCACGGATGAATCCGTGGGCTATCGTGATTGTTTTGGCCCGATAAAACAAATAGCTACTCCATGTCATTCCCGCGAAAGCGGGAATCCAGGAAATCGAACAATCGTTTGG
>JALUTR010000280.1 GCA_027021785.1 Fidelibacterota bacterium
TCACGGTATGACTGGATCCATTTTTTGTACATGGACCAAATCACCGTCTCCGAAGTCGGGCGCACAATCACCTCTTCCTCCAGGCGCGATTCCGGGTCTACGATAATATCCCCGTCCTCCGTAGCCTTCAAACGGGTATGGGTAACGATCGCGCATTCCTTGGCGAACCCCTCCACGTGGGCCGCTTCCCGCGCTAAAAACGACTTGGGGATAAACAGCGGGAAATAGGCGTTGACATGCCCGGTTTCCTTGATCATGCTATCCAGGCATCCCTTGATATTGTCCCACAACGCAAATCCGTACGGTTTAATCACCATGGTCCCTTTTACGGGACCGTAATCGGCCAGTCCGGCCCGGCTGATTACTTCGGTGTACCAGGCAGCGTAATCTTTTGACCGGGGAGTAATTCCTTTAGACATAAAGTTTCCTTTTTTTTGGCCGCAGTAATTTCGGTATTAAGATCCGATTAACCCTGCGGACGATATGAATACTAAGCATTAAAACCGGTAATTTTAACCGAAAATAACCGACGGGAAAATTAGCGGGGATCGGAAGGGCTTTCCAACAGAAAGGTTTGGCTTTATGGTAATCTCCACGACTATTGTATTTTTCAAATCCTATTGAAAATCCTGGTTTATAGAAAAACATGATCCTGCAGGATCTCCCGACCCTGCAGCAAAGAACCGAATAACGGGTATAAAATATTCCTTCCGACGTAATCCCTTGGTTATGGGTGGGGAAATCCGCCGACTGATGGACAAAATATAAAAGAGCCAAGAGCTCCCGACCTTGTCGGGAAGCGAAGCGAGTCCGCAAGGCGGACCGACGAACATCGGGGAAGAGCCAAGAACCGAGAGCCAAGAACCAAAAAACATCATTTCCTGTTTGCTATAATGCGCCTATTTTCCTTCAAATTATTATCATGAAAGGACGAACAATTCACTGCTTATTTATCGGATCGGTTATGTCTATGCTTATGGCGGGAAATCATACAACGCTTTTTACCGATTGCCACGTGTCCGGATACCCGGGTGCGGATGCAATCCTGTGCGAAAACGGTACCATTGCGGCAATCGGAACCGCAACCGATTTTTCCGCCGATGACACCGTTTCTCTTAAAGGCGGATATCTTTATCCCGGTTTTACCGATGCGCATCTTCACCTGGTGGGACTGGGTTGGTCCATGGAGGTTCTGAACCTGGTCGGGACCAAGTCGGAGGAGGAAATTGTTGCTTTGGTTTCAGGGGAGGCGGCCCAAACCGGCAAACAACACTGGATACAGGGCCGGGGATGGGACCAAAATGATTGGCCGGTTCCCGAATATCCTACCAAGCGTTTGCTGGATCGGGCGGTGCCGGACATTCCCGTTTTATTACAGCGCATCGACGGCCACGCCGCCTGGGTAAACTCCCGCGCCCTGGAAATTGCCGGCATTACCGCCGATAGTGCCGATCCGGTCGGCGGTAAAATCCTGCGGGACGAAAACGGTGATCCTACCGGAATTCTGATCGACAACGCTGTCGATCTGGTCGCCATCAACATTCCTCCCGACACAAGAGAAGACAAACGGCGTTACATTTTGCAGGCAACTACCTTACTCAATTCCCTGGGAATCACCGCTGTACATGATGCCGGTACCGACG
>JALUTR010000281.1 GCA_027021785.1 Fidelibacterota bacterium
ATCGAATTGTTCTGGAATGGTTACCGTACCAGGGCGACGATTTTTTGAGTTACAAGATTTTTCGCAATGGGGCATTAATCAAAACCATCGTGGAGGCCGAAGCGTCTTCGTTTATCGATTCGGGTCTGGTCCAAAACACATATTATGATTACAAAATGAGTGTATTGAATCAAAGTGGAATGGCCCGCATCGATACCATTCGTTTAAAAACACCTCGATTTTTGCCCCCTTCCCAATTTGATTACAAGATGGTCGATAGTACCACCGTGCTGTTGTTCTGGGAAAACTCCGCCGAATCGGCGACCAAGTTCAGGGTCTACCGAAGGCTGTTCTCGGATACGTCTTCCAGGCTCGTGGGAACGGTTTCGGATACCTTTTTTACCGATTCGGACGTGATCAATGGGCAGTCCTATTATTATCAAGTCGAAGCGTTTAATGATTGGGAAAGCACCGGGCGCTCTTCCCCTTATTTCCTCCAGGTCAATTATCAAATGAATGCGCCGTTTCTTTTCCAACCTCGGCAAGTTGCCGGAACCCGATCGGTGCGGTTGTCATGGAACGATAATTCTAACGCCGAAGACGGTTTCAACATTTATCGACGAAGATTCCAAGAAACCGACTTCCGCTTGATCGGATCCGTACCGATGGGCGTTACGGAATATGTGGATAATGACACCTTGAACGCGCTGGAGTATGACTCCACTTTCGTTTACGCAGTGACCGCCTATAATGCTGCAGAGGAAACCCCCTTTTCCAACTGGCGATCCATCACCATCACCCGTCCGCTCTCTCCGGGCCGATTTGTGGAGATCGGTACCGGAACGATTAGTTGGAATTATCCCTTTCGTACCTTTTATCACGATGCGCGAACCCAAGTGCTGTATCTGGCTTCGGAGATTGGTCGATCAATGACCATTCGAAAGGTGGCCTTGAATGTCACCACCCTACCGGGTCAGACGATGAACAATTTTGTTATCCGCATGAAGCATACCAGCATAAACAGCTACCCGTCGAACAATTTTGATAATACCGATTACACCATCTGCTATAATCAGGCTTTGACCATTGACAGCACGGGTTGGATCGAGATACCCTTAACCACCCCATTCAATTATAATGGGATGGACAATCTGATTATCGATATTTCGTTCAATAATGACAGTTATACGTCCGATGGTCGGTGTTATGCTACCGATACCGGCGTATATCGATCGATTACTTTCCGGAGTGATAGTGGCGCTGGTGATGATCCCTTAAATTATAGTCAGGGGACCCGAAGCACGTATATCCCCAATATTCGGTTGTATTATTAAAAGACCCGCTGAAATGAGCGGAAGGACGGATGAATAGTCTTAAACGATAAGCAATCTGGAGGATAAAAAATGAAACAGACGAAGGTGTGGATAATCAATGTGGTATTCCTTACAGCCGGTTTGATTGCCCAGGTCAATTTTCCCGCAGCGCCTGTCTCCTTTCGCAGCCAGGCGCTGGGAGGGGTGATTTATGATGACCTGGATTTAATTTATGATCCTATCGAATTGCGCTTTGTCAAAGGCTTTCGGCTGTATACCAATTTAAGCAATTTAACGTCGGGTCAGGAACAAATTCTTAATGGCGTGTCGGACAATGAATTTTTGGTGGG
>JALUTR010000282.1 GCA_027021785.1 Fidelibacterota bacterium
CTTCCAGCCGTTTGGCTTTGCCGGAGGTATCTACGACCAGCACACAAAGTTGACAAGATTCGGGGCAAGAGACTACGATGCATATACAGGTCGATGGACCACAAAAGATCCAATAAGGTTTGCGGGTGGCGATACAAACCTGTATGGGTATGTTTTATCCGATCCCATTAACGGGATTGACCCGTTGGGGTTGTATACATGGCCTTATTCATGGCAAGGTTGGGCAGGAACTTTTTTAACTGGTGCTGGCACAGTGACTCTATTTGCGCCTGTTCCTGGAGCTCGACCTGCTGGATATGCCATGTTGACATTGGGCGGAGTTTTAATGTCTTGGGACTTGGTGTCAGGATTTAATCAGGCTGATAGTGATACTTCATCTGTTGTTACGGATGCCTTGAGATCAAAAATTAATCAAGCTGGTGGAGATGCAACCTGGTTACAGGAAAGGGGGTTACTCCCTCCAACAGATCAGCTTCAAAATTTGGGTTTCACCGATGAAGAGTTGAAAGATTTTGGGCTGCTTCCAAATGATCCTTGTAAATAAATAAAGCAGAAATACGCAAAAAAGGGGGAGGAGTCCCTATTTATGAGCAACAACCTTACAGAGAAGGAACATAGCTTTCTTAGAAGAATATATAAGAATGCAGAAAACTTGCATTATAATTACATTGCTTCAGGATTCATGGGTAGTATAGCGCTCTTAGGGCTTATTTTTGGGATTAAGTTTCAGGCTAAAGACGGGTTCCTAATGGCTATTTATTTTGGTACTTTATCTTTGGTTATACTTATGAAATCCTTGAGTGATAAAACGGTTGTAATAATATTGAAAAAGCTGCAAAGCCAACTAAAGGATAGAGGCGAATAGAGTCAACCCCCAAATTAACAAATAAGCAACAAGCCGGCCTTTGTTCCTCTCTCTCTAAAACCCCATCCAGTTGGGAGCCCTTTGGGCGGACGGGTTGGCAAAAACCGTGACAGGGGTTTTATCCTGGCGCGGTTTTTTGCTTGGTGGGCGGGGGCTGTAAAAAATGGAAAAAATGAGGTCTGTTCTTGACATGGGACATGCGGAAAAGAAAGTAGAAATTAACTTCTTTTCGACTATACTGCCGTCAACCTGCAGGAGCTATACAATCCGCCGGATATCGGTGAAGCCGTGGACAGCACCAGCTACCTCTACAACCTCGACAAGCAGCTTGAACAGGTTCTGCGGCCGGATGGTAAAACAGTGGACTTGAACTATTACGATGGCAGCGATCGTTTGTGGACGGTTACAACTCCCCGCGGACAGTATGTTTACGATTACGATCCGACCACCGGCAAACTCTCCACCATCACCGCCCCGGACGGCGGAACCCTCGGCTACACCTACGACGGCTTCCTCCCCCTGACCGAGACATGGAGTGGAAGCGTTACCGGCACCGTAGGCCGAGGCTATAATAACGACTTCCGTGTGACGACTCTCACGGTAAACGGCGATACCATAGTATACAACTACGACTACGACGGCCTGATTAGTCAGGTCGGCAACCTGTCACTCACGCGCGATCCAGATAACGGTCTTCTCACAGGCACCATGCTTTGGAACGGGCTTGAAAACGAGCTTGAAAACCTCACTACAAAAGAGAGTAAGGT
>JALUTR010000283.1 GCA_027021785.1 Fidelibacterota bacterium
CAGATAAAGTCCCTTTCGATGCAGGATCGGGAGATCCTGCATGATCAGTAATGATGAGAATGGAAATTCCCAGCCAAAAACGATAACAGTAAAATTGGCAGACCTTGTCCGGGTCAAAACACCTCGTGATTAAAGGTTCCGGTCCTGAGGGCCTTGTACAACATTGCGCGGAGGGCTTTCAAATCGGAATAGGGGTAAATCTTAAAATGGGGTGTGTAGCGTACCTGTGCCTGTTCCGCCTGCGGATAATCGGTCTTTAAAGCCACTTTTTTTGGTTTTTCCCGTAACCAATCCTCATGCCAAGCCGCCAGTACGGAAGTCCGGTCGCAGTCGCACTGCAGGGACAGGCCGATTTCACCTTTTTTCAATTTCCGTTCAAACTGCCCGACTTCCGGAAAACGAAATTGACCGGATTGAAAATATTTATCCCGGATTTCCCAATCAAAAACAATCCTGTTCCCACTCCTTGTGTCGACGATAATGCCGTCATCACGAAAATTTTCCGTATGATAAATCTGCATTACCAACGGCAGTCCGTCTTTCACGCCGTTAAATTTTTCCACGAACTCCCTGAGACTTTCCTCATGTTGTTGATACATGCCGGGACGTTTCATGATTGTTCCGCTATCCGCTTTACGATTTCGTCTTTTATGGTCAACGGACTTACCACGTGTTCCACGTGACCGTGTTTCTTAAGCCAGTGGGTTGTCTGGAAATCCTTTGAAGTCTTGCGCCCGGTATACTGTTCGATAACGCGTTTCCCGGAAAATCCGATATTTCCGGCATTTTTTTCAAACAGACGGATTCCCCGTGAACCGTATCCGATAGCCACGCCGCCCAAAGTGGGGTCGGTAATGATCGTAATTACAGGTAATCCTGCCTGTTCCACTCGGGTAAGAGCCATATGGGCTTTGGGAATACTAACCATAGAAGAACACCCTTCATGCATGCGGGCGCCGCCACCGGCGGCCTGGAGCACCATGGGCAGCTTACGTTGAAGAGCAATTTCCGCCGCCCGCCAAATCTTTTCCCCGGTGGTCATGCAGAATGAGCCCCCTAAAAACCCGAAATCGTTCCCACAATAGACAATTTCCCGTCCGTGAATCTTACCGTTGCCGGTAATCATGGCGGTGGCCAGGCCGGTTGAAAGACGGGTTTCCATCAATTTCTTCCGATACCCTGGGAATCCCAGGATATCCTTATCAATAATATACCGCGTTTCCCGGTGTTCAAGGAACGATCCGCTATCCAGAATCAGGTCCATATAATCCCAGGCCGAAGGACGGGTGTACCGATGTCCGCAGGTTCCACAAACGTAGTTATTGGCAAACAGTCGATCGTATAATACCGGATCATATTTACGAGTTCCTTCGGCGGTGTAACAACCTTTGTGTCGTTTCACAAACCCGTCCTTGGCGGGAACCGGCAGGCGTGATTTTTTCATTTGAAACGTCCTGATCACGGATTCTTCCGCTTCTTCCCAATGGCCCACGCGGCGCCACCGTTCGATCCTCTTCGAAAACAGGTCATCGGCCGGAATTTGAGCCAATTCGGGAATCCATTTGCGCAAACTTCGTTTCAATGATGCAATCGTTTCCCGAAGATACCTGTGAGCCGGTCCTTTCGGTTCC
>JALUTR010000284.1 GCA_027021785.1 Fidelibacterota bacterium
CTCCGTGACAGGAGAAAACTCATCGGACTGCTCATGGTCCCAGACCACGACTTTAGGGTTATCCTTGTTCTCTCGATAGTCCAAACAGACAAAGTCGCCCGCAAACAATGCAGAAATAGGAATCAGATTCATTCCAACCATATCAGGATCTTCAACCAGCCTCTCATCCAGCTGGCTTGCTACAACCGTGATATCGTAAATTCCCTTGTCTGGTTCAGAATTGGGATTGTCGAGAATGCATAAAAAACGTTCAATAACGCGTTCGCGTTCACCAACAATAAAAGAACAGACAGAGGAAGGAATACCGCAGTTAGCATATTCCAGGAATTCAAGATAACTATCCGGTAGCTCTATGCGATACCAGTCTTCGAACCGCTCTATCCGACCTGATGTGGCGAGTGGCGCGATGGAGTCAGATTTAAGATTTATACAGTTTTGCATCATCTTGGAAAATAGGCCCATTGACCGGACGAGCGCCCACCAACATGATTAGTGACATTGTGAATACTAAAAGGGACAAGCTCCCTTATGTCCGGTGTTTTATAATGACACATCTACATGCCTTCGCGATCTTGGTCTGCGGTTTTTACCGGAAATCGAACAATTTGCTTAGTCATCGGGCTCATAGAGCATGTCAAGGAACTCATCAAATGAATTCGCAACGAACTTCAATGACTCCTCTCCAGCATCCGAGTCGGCTTCATGATCCCAAAAAACGATCGGGGGATTGTTGTCGGTTTCTCGATAGTCGAAACAAATTAGATTTCCAAAAGGGTCGTCCGCAAAGGGAAGTACCCTTTTCCCTATGTCTGATTTTGTTCTATTGTAAACCTCAAAAATATTATCTCCGCCAGGAATTGAAAACGACAACAGAGAATTAAAAACAACTCCTTCTCTATTTTTCAAGTCAAAACACCTGGGTCGCGGGCGGCCATTGTCGTAGCTTTTCACGATTTCCTTATAAGAATCTGGCAATACAATGCCAACCACACCCTCAAGTTTAACGATGTCTGTTTCCGTGACCGGTAGATTGTCTGATCTCCACTTAATCGGATTCAACGTTTCGCTCCTCCGCCACCCCAGATGCTTCGTCCTCCGCGATGCAAAAATGTACCATGAACATTCTTCTCCACAAGTTCCATTTCGCCGCTGACTTGGCTATGGTGCCAAGAGAACCCACGCGGAGTATCGCCCAAACGTATATCCCGCAGCTGAGCATCACTAAATCTCTGATATAGAGACTCGCTTTTCTCAATGTCGTGTTTTAGCTGTTGATTCAGATAGTCAAATTGTGTGACATCCTTTTTCAGGAAAAGATCTTCTGGGATTGACGCCTTGTATACCGAATACTCGGAAAAATCTGGATATCTGTTTCCATCAGGAGGTCCGGGGCGGTATGCAATCTCAACAAACCGCGTCTCACCGGATCCCGTCTGAATCTCCTTTCCGTAAATAATCGAATCCGTCGCAGGATCGTATTTTACCGTGCCACCTTGTTCCAGCCAACGCTTGTATTTTGGTGCATTTGGCCCAGCATTGTACTCCCCTCGGAAACGACCGCTGGCATCGAGCGCGATCCCTCGAATAGCAGGGTTGGGACTCTCCTCCCCCGGCCTTCCCGCA
>JALUTR010000285.1 GCA_027021785.1 Fidelibacterota bacterium
TTTTATTTTCGGACGGGGGGGCGAAGAAGCGGAATTCCTGCGGAAACAGGGAATTCCCTTTCGCGTAATTCCGGGGGTGACTTCCGGCACGGCCGTTCCGGCTTACGCGGGGATTCCCCTGACCCACCGCAATTACGGTTCAAAAGTGATTTTCGTGTCCGGGCACGGGAAAAAAAGCGGCCGCGATTTCTCCTGGCTCGACCTGGCCGGAAAGCTGGACACCACCGTGGTATTCATGGGTTTGAATACCCTTTCGCAACTGGTAGACGAAATGAAAAGAAAGAACTGGCCGGGGACATCGCCGATGGCGGTGATCAGTAAGGGAACCCAATCCGGCCAGAAAACGATTGTTTCCACCGTGGATAATATTGTGGAAACATGTCAAAAACAGGGAAGTGAGACCCCGGCGCTGATCGTGATCGGCCCCACGGTCCGGCTTCATAAAGAATTGAATTGGTTTCATCCGGGAGAGAATCGTACCGTCAACTGAAACGGTATCGATTTTTCCGGAATTCTTTAACACCTATTGTATTGAGGAAGAAATGTCCGTATTAGAGTTGATTGGGAACACACCGTTAATTGACATCGGGTCACTTTTCGATGCCGGCCCGGGGGTTACGATCCTGGCCAAGGCGGAGTGGATGAACCCGGGGGGATCCCTTAAGGATCGTCCCGTTAAGCGAATGTTGGAGGAGGCGATAAAAGCCGGGCAACTGGAAGATAAGATTGTGCTCGATTCCAGCAGCGGCAATGCCGGTATCGCCTACTCCATGATCGGGAACGCCCTGGGTCTGGAGGTAAAGATCGTTCTGCCCGGGAACGCCAGTCGGGAACGGAAAGACAGAATTCGGGCGCACGGGGCGACGATTATCGAAACGGACCCTCTGGAAGGATATGACGAGGCGATCCGGTACGCCCACCGGCTTTTCGAGGAAAACCCGGATAAATATTTTCTCTGCAACCAGTACAAAAACGACAACAACTGGAAGGCCCATTACTACGGGACCGCCAAGGAGTTGATTACCCAGGTAAACGGGCCGATCACCCATTTCATCGGCGGTGTCGGCACCGGCGGATCCATTACCGGAATCAGTCGCCGGCTCAAGGAAACCTACCCCGACGTGATCATCACCGCCGTTCGTCCGGAAACCTGGCCGGGTATTGAAGGGTTGAAACCCCTGGGATCGCCGGGAGACATCGTTCCCGACATTTTCGATGAATCGCTTGTGGACCGGTGGGTGGAAGTGACGTCGGATGAAGCGCGGCAATGGTGCCGAAAGGCCGCCAAACGCGGCTATTTCATCGGACATTCTTCCGGAGCCTATTTAGCCGGAATTGGGAAAATATTGAAAGATGTGCCCACGGGAACCGTCACCACCTTATTCAACGACCTTGGCGAACGGTACTTCAGCGCCGGTTTATGGAGGTAGCATGGCCGCGATTCATTTGAAATCCTCCGTTGTCAGCGATTTCCTTCGCCACGCGGAAAAGGAGTATCCGAACGAATGCTGCGGATTTATTATCGGAACCGACGACACAAAAACAAAAAAAGGGGTGGAATACCTGCCGGCGGCGAACACAAAGGACACGAACAGGGAAAGACGTTTTCTGATCGATCCCCTGGCTTACCAGGAAGCGGAGGACACTGCCGACGAACGGGGACTGTCGATCATCAGTATTGTTCATTCGCACCCCGATCATCCCGATAAACCGTCGGAATTTGACCGAAACCACGCCTGGCCCGGTTTCAGTTACATTATCGTTTCCGTTGAAAACGGGAACGCGAAGAATTACCGATCCTGGCAACTCGCCCCGGACCGGAACAATTTCAACGAAGAAATAATCAAAATCATACAGGAGTAACAACAACATGTCCAGTCAATTAAAGATACCATCACCTTTACGGAAATTTACCAACGGAGAATCCGTCATTGATGTCCAGGGCGGCACCGTTCGCGAAGTTCTGGAAGAATTATTCGCCCGTTATCCCGGTCTTCAAATTCATCTGTTGGACGAAAGCGGCGACCTTCGAAACTTCGTAAATGTTTATGTCAACAAAGAAGATATTCGCCATTCCGCCGGTTTGGACACGCAGGTGAAAGAGGGATCGGATATCCGGATCGTTCCCGCCATCGCCGGCGGCGCCGATAACCTGCCCGAATTGGAAACGGGGGAATTCAACCGCTACAGTCGGCATTTTTCCCTTCCGGAGATCGGCGTTCAGGGGCAACGGAAACTGAAAGCCGGTAAAGTATTGATTGTCGGTACCGGAGGATTGGGAAGCCCCGCTTCCCTTTATCTGACGGCGGCGGGGGTCGGCACAATCGGCCTGGTGGATTTCGACACGGTGGATGAATCGAATCTCCAGCGACAAATTCTGTTCGGTGTCGACCGGTTGGGCAAGTCGAAAGTTCAATCGGCCCGGGAGCGGCTGAAGGCCCTGAATCCATACGTGAACGTAATCAGTCACGAGGTCGCCTTATCCTCCGAGAATGCCCTGGATATTATCAAGGATTATGATATTGTCGTGGACGGCACCGATAACTTCCCAACACGCTATTTAATCAACGATGCCTGTGTTTTTCTCGGGAAACCGAATGTCTATGGCAGCATATTCCGTTTTGAAGGACAAATATCCGTATTCAATTATGACGGGGGACCCTGCTACCGCTGCCTGTATCCGGAACCGCCGCCGCCGGGACTGGTACCCTCCTGCGCCGAAGGCGGCGTGTTGGGCGTATTGCCCGGGATCGTGGGGAGCATTCAGGCTAACGAAGCCATCAAACTGCTGGCGGAAATCGGACGGCCTCTGAAGGGCCGTTTTCTGCTGTTTGACGCTTTATCCATGGAATTCAGCGAACTGAAACTGAAGCGCAATGAAGCCTGCGCCGTATGCGGAAATGACCCTACCATTACCGATCTTATCGATTACCAGGAATTCTGCGGAATCCCATCCGAAAAAACGAAACCGAAGTACGGCGAAATATCCGTGCATGAATTAAAAGAAAAAATCGATGCCGGTGAAACGGTTACGATCCTGGATGTGCGCAATCCTTTTGAATTGGAGGTTGCCACCATTCCCAATGTCCTGCATATTCCCATGAATGAAGTCCCCGCGAACCTGGACAAGCTGAACCCGGACGAAGAAATTTTTGTCCTTTGCCGCACGGGAATACGATCCGGGAAAATTTGCGAATACCTGATTAATCACAACTTTAAGCGGGTTAAAAACATACGCGGCGGTATCCGGGCCTGGTCCCTGGAAATCGACCCCTCCGTGCCGATATATTAGGCTTTGAATGATAATACAATGTGTTATTTCACTTTACGGGCGCCGTGTGCCTGGGAGAGGAATATTCCAATAGGAAAATTGCGTTTATTGAAGTCGGGATTAAATCTATCGTTGGCGAGGTTTCTTTCCATACGGGATCGAAGGCCCACGCGGGAAAGACCTCCCGATGGGTGACGGGAAGCCGATTGCGCTGTAGTGAGATGTTGGTCTTGATTCCCCGCATTTTGCGGAAATTCTTACGGTGAACACCTCAAGAAATATCCAGGATTAATCCATGTCCCCCTCAGAGCTTTAGGGGGTTCTTCTTGCCCGGCGCTATGCACCGGGCTATCCGCCTACGCAGACCCCGATGTCGGTTCGGACATCTCAGGGAAAATATTGTCTGTACAACCAGGAGAAGGTTCACCGGAATATTTGCACTTTCACGAATTCATGATTGATTTCCCCGATGGGGGATCATAATATAACTCAGAGCAACGTCCTGAACGCCGGATCAACCGGTATCCGGGTCCTGTAAGGACGAAATAAAGAGGGGAACAATCCTCAAGTATGGGCGGCGTCGGTAAAGTGGTGGATGCTATGATTCAGGAATTAATGGTCTTGTTTTCGCTTCTTTCGGACGGGTGAGAGGCAGGCGATTTATCGTTGTCGTCACGATTGTCGCCGTGCTTCGTAATTCTCCAGCAATGTTTTGAACAGGAAGGGTACCTTGCGCATCGTTTCCGGTTGGGCCACGTACGCAAGCCGCATTTGTGTCCGCCCCGGATTATCCTGAAGATTGTGATTATTATAAAATCCCGTCATGGGCGCCACCAGTAGTGTAAAATCGCCGTCTTCCAGGGATACACGGCCCTGTCCGGCGCAATAATTGACGAAATCGTTGGCGGTGAAACCCGGCTTTACGATGTTGCGGACGTCCAGAACCGTGTAGATTGCCGCTTCCGGGCTGGAGACGATAATTCCCGGTATTTCCCGCCGGAGGCCGTCCACGCAGGTTCGAATAATCTCACGATAATAATGACGTTGCCGGTCGAACCACGCCCGTAATTCCGCGTGGTCTTCGTGAGCGATGGCGCCGAAAACGTATTGACCGATCACGTTGGCGCAGAGGTTGGACATATATTCAATAACGGACTTTTTCAGGAATTCGGGATTGTCGGTCACCAGGGCGCCGATCCGCAACCCGCAACCGTTCCATACCTTGGAAGCCGATTCAATTCCGATGCGCCGGCCGGTTATACCCGGAACGTCCTTTTCGGTCAGTCCCCAGATGCTGGTTGTTTCATCGGTGAGAAAGTGTAATTCCCGGTATGTCTCGTCACTGATCAACCAGAGATTGTCTTCAACACAAAGCTCAGCCAGGGTTGTCAGGGTATCATATTTCATGTGCTGGCCGGTGGGGTTATCGGAGGGTATGATTAGAATCCCGGACGGTTTCTCCTGCTTAATAATGGTCTCTATCTTTTCCAGATCGGGAATGGCAAATTTGCCGTTTTCGTTGAGTGTCCTGGTGATGCAGATGGTTTTACGGCCTAAGCGGGTGGCAAAGGCCATGTAGTTCGTGTACGCGGCTTCGATCAGTAACAGCGGTTTTTCGTCGGTGCCCGGGTCGCCGCACACGCCGGCAATGATCAGTTCCATTGCCTGTGAGGCGCCGTCGGTAATTTGGCAAACCAGGGGTGAGGTGTCAAAACCGGAAGCGGCGATAACATTCAAAAAGGCTTGCCGGGTTTCTTCGCATCCGATGGTCCGGGAATATTGAACCACGCCGTCCGCGAACGGGGAGCCGGGATCGCAGAGGGATTTCATCCGCTCCAGCATTGCCGGATGAATCGGCAGGTGCACGTTGCCGATTGCCAGATTAATAACCTGCACTTCGTCCCGGTCGGGACGCTGGTCGTATACCTGTTTGGCCTGGCGCAATACGGACGGCTTGCGATTGCGAAACAGGTTGGAAATGTATGGTTTGGTCATTCTGTTCTTCACTGTTCCTGATTATGAATTATTTCATCGAAAGTTTGCAAGATTATCAAGTAAAACCCCCGTGAAATTAAAAGACGGTCGATATTGAGTAATCGCATGGTGCCTTCCCGGTGTAATCAACCTTCCTGTTACCCGTTTTCCGGCGCATCATTATCGTGTTCAAAATCGCGGGAATATCCTTTGAGAATGAGTCGTGTGGTTGTGCGTTCCACGCCTTCGGATACACGCAGTTCTTCGATAAACTCATTTAATTCGGCAATGGATTTTGTTTTGATATGGGCCACGATGTCGAATTCTCCGGTGATTTCGTAAACGTCCTGCACATAGGGATACCCCATGAGTCGGCGGGTAACCCGGGTCGTGTATAACGCGCTGTTCAGTTCCATGTTCACGATTGCCTCCACATCAATGGGAACCCGGGCACGCATTTCCAGTCCCAGGACATCGTCTACGATGTCCAGCAAATCCATGTCGGAAAAATGACGTTTTAACGGCTGGCTTTTTATGATTTCAATAATTTCATTTAACTGGTCGTCATTCGGATTGACCCCCATGGTTTCCAGGCGTGAGCGTACCGCGTCCCGGCCGGTGTACTTGTCAATGGTAATTTCGCGGTGGCGTTTGATTAATTCCGGAGGGAAGGCCTCGTACGTGCGGGGGTCCTTCAGCACAGCGCGCGTGTGGAGTCCGGCTTTGTGGGTAAACGCATACAGCCCGACAATCGGCCGGTTTTCACTGTTGAAAATACCGGAAGCCCGTTCCACCACACGGGAAAGTTTGGGAAGTAGTTCCAGGTTCCACGGATTGTCGACTTTGTAGAGCATTTTGAGGGTGACCGCCACTTCCGAGAGGGCGGCGATGCCGCTTCTTTCTCCAAGACCGTTTACGGTGATATCCGCCAGGCGCGCGCCGCCTTCCAGGCCGGCGAGGACATTGGCCGTCGCCAGTCCGTAATCGTTATGGCAATGAACATGGAGAGGAATGGTAACCGCCGTGGCGACGGCGTTAACCAGTTTCCGCAGGGAAGCGGGATGGGTGGTGCCCACCGTATCGGCAATGCTGAACCGGTCGGCGCCGGCTTCTTCGGCCACCGAGGCCACCTCAACCAGGAAATCGGTGTCGGTTCGTGTCGCATCTTCAGCGGTGAAACGAACCTTCAGTCCCTTGTCTTTGGCGTAACGAATCGCTTCGCTTATCCGTACCAGCGCTTTTTGAGGAGTGATCTGAAACTTGTGTTTCAGGCTTAACGGGGAGGTCCCGAAGAAAATGCCGACCCACGGTACGTTCATGTTGGCCGCGTCGTCGATGTCTTTTGCCAGCGCCCGGCCGTGAACCATTTTGTTGGCCCGGGTATCCAGCCGTGACAGCCGTTCCACGGCTTCACGAACATCCGGCGAAACAGCGGGATGCCCCAGTTCAATGAACTCCACGCCGAATTCGTCAAGTAATTTGACGATTTCAATCTTTTGCTCAACGGTGAACGATACGTTTGGCGACTGTTCGCCTTCACGGATGGTACTGTCTAATAATTCAACTTTCATGTGCATTCCGTTTTAATTTTGTTAATGCCTCGCGTAAAACTCTGATTGACCGTTGGTATTCTTCCAATTTCAGGTGTTCATCCGGTGTGTGATCCAGCGAAGAATCACCGGGGCCATAGGTGACAATGGGGCAGCCCCATCGGTTCAGCAGATTCATATCCGAAGTGCCGGTCTTATATTTGAATTGGGGTTTCCCGCCGTGGACGCGGATTCCGCCCAGGAAAGCGCGTACGAGGGCGTTCCGTTTTTCCGCCACTACCGCCGGGACAAATCCCCGGATGGTGACGGTGGCGTCACGTTTTAATTCCATTACCCGGGTATTGAAATCCTCCAAGTCGAAGGAGATCGGGATACGCACGTCAAGATGCATTTTTACGGCTTCATGGTTGCCGGATGAAAGGGTGTTTAAGTGAGTCAGTTTCAATGATACATCGCCGAACCGGTCGCCACGATCGGGGAATACGTCGCACAACGACTGATAAAAGGCCACCGCGTCCTCGGCCGGTGTGGAAACCGGCATTCCGCGATGGACGCGCGGTTTTCTTGTTTCATAATCGAGGCCGAAACATCCCCGATAACCCAGGGTTATCGCCTCCCAACCGCCCGGTTCCCCAATGACCACGTAATCGGGAGCTTTGTGCGTTTTGAGAATATGGTTCGCTCCCAGGGAATCGGTTTCTTCCTGGGTACAGCCCACCACCGTGACCCGGATCGTGTCGGACTCCGCGAAGATGTCGGCCGCTTCCGCAAAAACCGCCAAC
>JALUTR010000286.1 GCA_027021785.1 Fidelibacterota bacterium
GTCCTACCAGTACACCTGCCAACCAGAACAACGGTTTACCGGGCGCAAATACCGCTATTATGGCGGCAATCATTAAGGCAACCAGGCTCAGTTGAATTGTTTTTTTCCCGCCCAGGTAATCGTCCAGGAACCCGAGGACAAAGGCGCCGATCCCCGCCGAAATATTCAGTACAATTCCGAAAATCATTATTTCCTTAAAAGTAAAATGGAACGTACCGGCGGCATAGATCCCTCCAAAAGCGAAAATCGTTACCAACCCGTCATTATATACCAGCCGCGCCAGGAGAAACTTCATTACCTGGCGATATTTACGGATTTCATGGAAGGTATTGATCAATTGATGGTAACTGCTCCGAATGACGGAAACCCCTTTCGGATTCATCGCCGATTTATCCTCTTTCACCCAGAAAAAGAGCGGCAAACTGAACAGGGCAAACCAGATCGCCACCAGGATATTCGTCGCCCTGATATTGTTCCCCGATTTTAAAGCCATGTCCACCAGGTCCAGCCCGGTTTTTTCCTTTATTTTCCGGATTCGATCCAACGACAAGGTTTTCATACCATCGTGATTGTATACCCTGACACCGGTGATTGTCCCGGAATCATCCATCGTCACTCCGCGTATCTCGAATCGTTCGCCGTCCCATTCAAATACCTGGTATCCCGTGGTGGCGGCGATTTCCTCGATAGTCGACGATTCCCACACCGGTAACTGTCCCGCCCGGACAGTACTGGTCTGCGTCTGTCCCATCCAGGGCTGCGCCGGATTGATAAACCCGATCATGGCGATAAACATGGCCGCCAGACCGCCGATATATCCCAGGGACCACCCATAACCGGAAACACGGCCGATCTTATCTTTCGGAGCAATATCGGGAAGAAAGGCGTTGTAAAATACGCCCCCCAATTCAAAGGCAATATTTCCAACAACAAACCAGACGAGGGCCTTCATCATTTGTCCGGGATAAACCCGGGAAAGCATTGCCGATCCCAACACAGCCGTAACCGTCATGATGAACAGGAATCGCTTGCGATACCCGCCCCGGTCCGCTATGGCGCCCATGACCGGCGATAACACCGCTACCGCGATCGCGGTGAGCGACACGGCCCGTGACCACAGCGTGGTGCCGATTATCTCATCCGGCGCCACCACCTTCGTGAAGTACGTGGCGTAAATAAACGTGACCACCAGCGTGGTAAACGCCGAATTGGCAAAATCATACATCGACCAGGCAAAAACCACCTTACGATCATATTTTTGTTTCTGCATACAACCTTTGCGAATTGACCCCGACTAGCAAAACAAACGGCACAAATATATCAAATCATTCACTTCTATTTCTCATTTTTTTATGCCCTAAGTACGATAACCGTCCCCGGTTGTCGACTTAGATCAGTGTACTGAATAATTGATCCTTATCGTCAAGCAGGCCTGCCTGTCGTAGTAACCCGTAGACAGAGATACTTAACGTACAAGTACGACAACCGTCCCCGGTTGTCGACTCAGATCAGTGTACTGAATAATTGATCCTTATCGTCAAGCAGGCCTGCCTGTCGTAGTAACAGGTAGACAGGGATATTTGATGAACAGTACAAGGTGCGCGACT
>JALUTR010000287.1 GCA_027021785.1 Fidelibacterota bacterium
CTGAAACCGGTCAAATCCGGCTAAAATTTTTAAATTGCCGTCGAATATCAAACGCCCATCAGTGCGATCGGGAGAATTCGGATTGGGATACCGGAAGGTAATCCGTTACCGATTATGGGTAAGCGGCCAACCCTTCATGAATATTATCTGTGTGCTTTCCCCCACAGGCCGGCGGAAAAAACGCTTCCAGATATAATCGAAACACAGAAAAACAGCGACGGTTTCTTTCGGTCTCCGCCGACCGATGGTAGATTGATTGCCTGAAAGCCTGAAAGGAAGAAAGATAATTACATTCCGTTGTTACCTATGGCTCTGGCGCTTTTTCAGATCATTGGCTACCATTGTGGAAAAAACATCGGTCATTTCAACGATTCCTTTCCCATACGGACCGGATGCCACCGTGTTTTTTGTTTTAAACGCATTCTCACCGGCGATCAGGCCGAGGTCTTTTTTCTTTCCATGTTTAATCCCGTAAATGGCGGTTCCTTTATACATATATGACCATTTGTTCCCCTGCTCGTCTTCAACACCCCCCATAACTGTTGGAGATTTATTCACCCCCACATTCACGACAACCTGGGATGTGCTTACCAATCCCGGAACACCGCCTACCAGAGTAGCGCGGGCGTCCTTTTTCCGGCGTGTTTCGTAGGCAATGAGGTGGACTTTAATAACCGCATCCACGCCAAGATCCTCAATCAATGCCGGCTCTTTCATGGTGTTCCCCACGGTCTTGCCTATCGCTTTCAAGGTTTTGAAAAAACCCTTCTTTTTTTCCTTCATGGGAGACAGGTTTGCCAATCCGGGGGCGGGCACAATCCAGGACTCCACCGACACCTTTCTGTTCTCTCCGCCGCCGCGCATGCCTTCTTCCGTTTTGTCCAGCATCCGGTAAATCCGGCTCTGGCGCACGACGTCTTTGCTCACAACTTCAAGCCCGGCCTTTGTTTTCAGGTTCTTTACGAAAGTATCGTACATCTCTCCTGCTATGCGGGTGTAGGCTTCGTCTTCCATGTTCACGATATATTCCACATTGAATTCCGCCACCGCGACCTTTTTTACAATCGTTTTTTCCAGGAGTTCTACGTTCCCGAAAGTCATGTACTTCTTAATCAACTTATCAGGATCTTTCCGGAAGGTGTCCCTGTCAAAGGCTGTGATAGCCCCGCCGCCGCAACCCTGGAAGAAAACAATCAAGGGTATGAAAACCAGGGCCATGAGTTTGAACTTCTTCATTTTTCCCCCTTTCTTTTTTACTATCCTTGTTACTGAACAGTTATTCTTTGCTTTTCGCTGCTAAGTCAAAGCCATTGGGAGTTTCGCCCGTAACATACAGGACGAAAGCCCCGAAATCTTTTCCATCCAGGACGGTTCCCAGATCCTCGTTGCTGCCGGTAAACCGGACGGCGATGGTTACCAATCCGGCCGCAAATTGGCGCTGATCCACCGTCTGTATCCCTGCCACTTCATTTTTCAGAAAATCGATAATTCGTTTTCGTGTCCGGTAGGTTACCCCACTTATCCGGAGCGTGAGTGTCCGCCTATTGGATTGCTCCAACGACCATCGCCGGACGGTTTCCGAAAGGAGGTAATTGCTCAGTTCCGCCGCCGCGTTTTTCAAGGCATACATTCCGGCGGTAATGGGATCCACGTGAGTTGCCTTCCCGTGAAAGGTCTCCTGGGCCAGTATTTCGGCATCGTCCGCCTGTATTACCTGGGCCGTTAAGTTTGCCTGACCTGAAAAACGCGAGCCAAGCAAAGGGCTGGTCAGCGCCACTGAGCGGGCGTTACCCAATACAATATATTCCGCGCCGAATTCCGCTGCCAGCGCTCCCGCCAGCAAGGGGTTCCCCTGGAGCTCCGCCAGGTTTACATTCCGCTCCTTCAGGGCTCTTGTCTGGACCGGACTAACAATTTTGAAACCCTTTTCCCCCATAACCCGGCCGATTTCCGTTTCGGATATAGTGGTTGTGGGATCGTCCACGTTTTGCTCACTGATCATCACCATGAAGCGGGGATGCCTGAGCCAGGCAAGAAGCAAGTCCAGGGCAACCTGGTCCTTTACCACTTCATCCAGTATTTCCGTCACCACAGCCGATATTTTTACCGTCCACAAGCCGTCGGTATCCCGGTTCGAAGAAAGTTCCCGGTACGTTTTCACGAATCCGTCGGCTTTACTGAAAATTCGATCTTCCGCCACCCGGGCGTTTTTAACCAGTGTTTCACTGGCAATAATTACCCCGATCCCCTGTTCCACGGCGTTCCGTTTCGCGTTCGCTAAAGCGGCATCGTACGTTGTCCCGATTCCTTCGGTCACAACGGTTTGATTTTGAGCAATTACCGCTGTTGCGAATAAGAATAAAACGAACCTTTTTTGATAATCGACGAGATGCTTCATTTCACCTTCCCGGCACATAAGCGCGCGTTCTTTTTTACGGGAATAAGTACGAATGACCCAACTCCGCATTGCGGTGCGATTTTTCGGGGACGAACAACATCATCAGAAGTAGTATTTTTCACCGTACTTCCGGTTGTATTTCGTGATCAGGGATTTGTACTCCGTCCGGGCCTGTTTGTACAATTGATTATATTTCATCCAACCCCACCAACCAACGGTGCTGAGCCCGCCGGAGAAAACAACGCCCAGCAGCCACCCGGAAAGTCCGCCTTTCACCAGACCGAGTACGGCGCCACCGGCGTAGAAAGTTGAGACCGTGGACATCATTAATTTCGTATCGCTATTGACGGCGTCGACAGCGGCCTCCGCCCGTTGTATTCGATAGATTAATTCACGTTCCTCCGGAGAACCGGCTTTGTATACCGTTTCCAGGTTCTTTGCCAACCGCATGGCCATCTGCAGGTTGGACACCTGGTACCCCCGGCGTCCGACCACGGCGCTGAATTTCTCCCGTGTTTTCAGATCAATCATATCAGCCACCAACATCCGCTCGCTGTTTTTTCCGATTACCTGGTCAACCTTTACCAGGTAATTTATTCCGGCCCACCGGCCGACCTGCTTTGCTTTCGTAAATTCCGCCGCTCCCATTTCCACCAAATTGAATTCCTCGCCCAACCTGTTGAGCTTTTCCTTATCCATTTCCGCCACGAAAAAGGTGGGTGAATTCGACAGAAAACCCCGCAGGTAATCGAATATTTCCTGCTTGTTTTTATCATTGATGAAATCGACAAACAACCGGTCTCCGAAGCGGTCGTAAATTTTTTGGGCTATAGGAGAAAAAGGCTCCTTTCGGTCACCCAATTTCCCCACCCCCAGGACAACTTCTCCCGGAAAAGCGGTGGTTTGGCCAAATTCTTCCCGGGCCTTTTCAACGGCAATCGTTTCTTCCGCCTCCTGTGCAAATACCCATCCTGAAAACAATAAGGAGACAAGCAATATATCAACCGCTAATGAAATTCTTTTCATGGCCGCCTCCTATATCTCCGTTTTATATTTTCGCCGATATATTTTCTTGAGTTTCGCCACCTGTTTTCTCACTTCCTTTCCAATAAAAATGTCACGCAACCCAAGGTAAATGACAAAACTGTAGCCGTCGAAAGCAAGGATCTGAAGAAACGTAGCGTCAAGGAGCGCCCCGATACCCTGGGTAAAGACCAACATACCGGTTCCTATCAGGACCATTTTTTTCCCGTTCCTTCTCCCTGTAGCCTCGTTTTCCAATTGCCGTATTTCATATCGAAAATCTCTTTCCTCGTCCGGCAGGGTAAGCACTACGGAAACTTCGTCGGCAACATCCGTCAATAACTTGTCGATATTATCGAGTGCCGGAGGATCGACAAGCGAATTACGGCCTATGGGCAATGCATCGTTATCTATAGCGCGTGTAACGGTAATTACTTCCCGTGATTCTATATCGACCAGAAAAAGGGTCAGACTGAAACTGGCGGCTTTAAAAATCATGTTGTCGTTGGCCATCCAGACTCCGAATCCATAATAGTCCACGCCCTGCGCCAAAAGACGGTTCTGCCTGTCCCGTTTAAGATTCAAAACCTGAATGGGGATTTCTTCTCCCTCCTGGAAAATATCCAGGCGGTTATTCAGTTCGGCGATCAATTTCAGATCGTCACCGGTACGTACATCAACAATACCGGCTTCTCTGATCTTATTCGTTAATGTCTTGTGATACTCGGAGGATCGTATGGTAACCAAATCAATCCCGGTGTTATTCACGAAATCCATTAACGCTATTGCCGGTTTTTGCTGAGCCCGGATAGCGCCAAACAAGATTATTATCATAAGTACAAAGCGCCGTTTTAAACATATCTTCATTTCTTTGGCCCCTCTTTCATTTGTTCTCCCTGCCCTGCCGGAAAAGATGTGGCAAAGGCGCCTCCGGGACTATGACTATCTCGTAAGATTGTGACATGATTTTCGTTCGTCCTCCATAATTGCTTGTGCAATCACATGTTTTCCCGAACGGATGATACAATGAGAGGGGGTGTTCAGACAATACAGCAAATGGCGTATTTTTCGCCACATTTTGTAATATCAACATGATAGAGAGCACAAAAGGTAAATTTTACAGGTTAAAAAAAGCAAAGACTGAGGGGTGTTTACCGTAATCCCTCAGTTACGGGCACGAACGGGCTCCCGGTTCCCGGCTCCTGGCTTTTTCCGCCTTTAAATATTAATACTTACCTGGGGTTTGCTTTGTATCGCGCTGCTGAAAGGGGCGGTCTTCAGTATATACTCTTTCCGTACCGCCCGCCGTTATGATCGTCCTGATTTTAAACTTTGGCTTCCCCGCAGAATCAACAAAGACCATCTTCCCGAAGAATTCACGGTACACCTGAAAAAAAGCGGTAGTCTGTTCCCGCCACCCCCTGTCAATTCACTGAAAACGGCATCGCTAATTTGAAAGGCGCAACTGCGACTTCAAAACGTTCTTCATTGTCGTATGCCATTTGAAAAGCCCCATGCATAACACCGAAACCTGTCGGTAGGGGACAAAAACTGGTATACTCGAAAGACTGGCCCTGCTCCAATCGCGGTTTGTGACCTACAACTCCGGACCCGCGAACTTCTTCCACGTTCCCGTTCGCATCGGTTATATGCCAATACCGGCTAAGCAGTTGTACCGGTTGTTTTCCCCGGTTCGTTATTTTTACCTGGTACGCGAAGAAAAACATCGGCCGGTTCGGGTCCGACCGTTCCGGAACATAATGGCTTTCCACTTCGACCAAAACATCATTTGTGATTGCCTGCGACATTGATTACTCTTGCCGTGAAAATACAACCAAGAACCGATGTAGGACATCCGCTTTCTACCGGTACGATAACCATCCCCGGCTACGTCGTACTGCGCCGGGTAAGTTCTGGTTGTCGATCACAGACCATTAGCAGTAACCGTCATGCAGTGCCTGGTGTGATAGTAATATATAGTTCGGTTGCCCGACGTTCGCTTGGTAATTATTCAGACCTGGTAGTAATTTCCACGCAATTATTAAAAGAATTAACATGCGCAAATCTTCGATCTTTCTCTTCGTTATATTTTTATTTACCGGGTGTTTCCCTTTCCTCCGGCAAACACCACATTTAAGCCCTCATAACAATCCGGAAATAACCGCCGGGGAAATTTCGGACCATGTAAAATTCCTGGCCGCTGACGCATTGCGGGGGCGCTACCCGGGGACACCGGGTTCGGATAAAGCCGTCGAATACATCACCCGGCGGTGGGCCGCCGACGGAATCCTCCCCGCCGGGGAGAACGGATACAAACAAACTTTTGATTTCACAAACCGGATCGAGTTGGGCGAAGACAATTCACTCATCATTAACAACCGGACTTTTGCTGTCGGCGAGGACTTCATTCCCCTGGGCTTTTCCGCCAACGGCGACTTGACCGCCGATGCCGCTTTCGTCGGTTACGGCTTTACCATCGATGATTCAATACAGTGGAATGACTATTCCGGGTTGGACGTTACCGGCAAATGGGTAATTATTATCCGGGGCGGACCGGACGCTGACAATCCGCATTCCCCGTTCGATCCCCATACGCCCCTGCGGAAAAAGGTGTTGGTAGCGCGCGACCACAAAGCCGGCGGAGTTCTTTTTGTTTCCCAACCGGAGGAGGAAGGTGGCCTGATCCCCCTGAAATTCGACTACGATTTTTCCGGAGCCGGTATCCCGGTCATTCACTTGTCATCAAAAACGGCAAAATTCCTCTTTTCAACAGCAGGAAAAGACCTCCCGGCTATCATCGCCGCCCTAAACCGGAATCAATCACCCCGATCGTTTTTACTTGGAAAAACCACCATATCAGCCACCGTTGAACTGGTGAAGAACACAACGCCGGTTCCCAACCTGATCGGCTTAATACCCGGGAATGATCCCGTACTCAGAGATGAGTATGTTATCATCGGCGCTCATTTCGACCACCTCGGTTTGGGTGGACCGGGTACCAATTCCACCCAATCGGATACGATTGCCGTTCATAACGGCGCCGATGATAACGCGTCCGGCGTGGCCGGAATATTGGAAATCGGCCAAAAACTTGCGGCCAACCGGGAAAATTTGAGGCGCAGCGTTTTGCTTATCTGTTTTAACGCCGAAGAGGAGGGCTTGCTGGGCTCAAAATTTTTCGTGAACAATCCCACTATCGACCTGGAAAAGGTCTCGGCTATGATCAACCTGGATATGATCGGGAGGATGACCGACAGTTCACTCGTGATCGGCGGGACGGGAACTTCCCCGATTTTCGAACCCCTCCTGAACGAGCTGAATCGCGGGTTCAATCTTTCCCTCAAATTTAACAACGAAGGTTACGGACCCAGCGATCATGCCGGTTTTTACACGAACGATATCCCGGTACTTTTTTTCTTCACCGGCATCCATAGAGATTATCACAAACCCAGCGATGACTGGGACAGAATCAACATCTTCGGCGAAAAACTGGTTGCCGATTACGTATACGACTTGGTTCTGTACTTGTCCCGATTGGACGAAAAACCACAATTCACCGCAGCGGGACCGAAAGAACCTACCGTTTCACGGCGCAGCTTTAAGGTAACCCTGGGTATAATTCCCGCTTACGGCAGCCAGGCCGAAGGACTGGAAATCGACGGCACACGCAAAGCCGGCCCGGCCGAAAAAGCGGGGTTGAAAAAGGGTGACATTATCATCGCTATTGATGAAAAGGGAATCAAAAATATTTACGACTATATGTATCGCCTCGAGGAACTAAAACCGGGGCAAACAATTATTGTAAAAATAAAACGAGGCGATGAAATTCTGGAATTACCACTCGAACTGTAAGATATTCAATCAATTATCACTTTCTCCATGTTTTTACTACAACCCGGATTGTTTCCTGAATTAATGAGAATAAAAAAGAAACCTTTCCCTCTGGTATTAATCTTTCCCTAAGCTCTACCCCTTTTTAAAGTCGAAATATTTGTAATTCGGTAATAAAAAACGTAAACACGAACTTGTAAAAAAAGAACACTTTGATTTTATGAATACCACGATCACCGCTTCCGGCCCGGCAGTCTGCAAGGGTCATTCCGCGCGCCGGAATTTCTGGCTGCACGTCACCGAGGCC
>JALUTR010000288.1 GCA_027021785.1 Fidelibacterota bacterium
ATCAAAGTGTGCGTGGACACGGGGGCTATGTTGGGGAGGACGAAGTTCCGCGATTGAATGTTCTTGACCTGCAAAAGATGATCCGGTCGTTGCCCAAAGTAGTGATCGCCATGGTTGCCGGTTGGGCGATCGGCGGCGGCCACGTTTTGCATGTGATATGCGATCTGACCATCGCCGCGGAAAATGCCCGGTTCGGGCAAACCGGACCGAAGGTGGGCTCATTTGACGGCGGGTTTGGAGCCTCCTATCTGGCCCGGATTGTCGGACAAAAGAAGGCCCGTGAAATCTGGTTTTTATGCGATCAGTATAATGCCCGGGATGCCCTGGATATGGGTCTGGTCAATAAGGTTGTCCCCCTGGAGAAACTGGAAGAAACCACCGTGGAATGGTGCCGGAAAATATTGAAAAATTCCCCTACCGCCATCCGGTTGCTGAAATCGGCTTTCAACGCGGAATTGGACGGACAGGCCGGCATCCAGGAACTGGCCGGAAATGCAACCCTGCTATATTACCTAACGGATGAAGCGAAAGAAGGCAAAGACGCCTTCCTGGAAAAGCGGGATCCGGACTTCGACAAATTCCCCAAGTTCCCGTAGATGATGAAATCGTAAGGACCCGGCCCCGTTTGTCGGGAATATGATGTCGGGACTCCGTTCGAATAAGATTATTTTCCGATGACCAAATCAACGACCCTCAAAGACTGGATTGAAGCATTTCGATTGCGAACCCTGCCGTTGGCATTGGCCAGCGTCGTTCTGGGTAGTCTCCTGGCCTTAGCCGACGGTCAATTCCGGTGGATTATCTTCAGATTGGCGTTAATCACTACCGTATTTCTGCAAATCCTGGCCAATCTGGCGAATGATTATGGCGATACCCTCCACGGCGCGGATACCGCCGAAAGAATCGGCCCGCAGCGCGGGTTGCAAAGCGGTGCCATTACACCGGCGAAGATGAGAATCGCCATCGGTGTTTTTGTTTTGTTAAGTTCCCTGACTGGCGTGGGATTGATTGTTGCCGGGACCGGGGGAACCGCGTGGGGTGGAAGCGCCGTTTTTGTTGTTCTGGGATTGGGGGCGCTTGCGGCGGCAATCAAGTATACCATCGGCAAAAGACCCTATGGTTATGCGGGGTACGGCGATTTGTTTGTGTTCCTTTTCTTCGGGTTAATCGGGGTGATCGGCACGTACTATTTGCATACGCACCGCTTTTATTGGTCGTTGCTGTTGCCGGCCGGCAGCATTGGTTTGTTAAGCGTGGGGGTGTTGAATATCAACAACATGCGTGACCATCTTCAGGACGCGAAAGCGGGGAAACGGACGGTAGTGGTGAAAATTGGATTCCCCCGGGCAAAGATATATCATCTGGGCCTGATCCTGTCGGCAATTATTCTCTCAATCATTTTCATCTCCTTCAATTATTCTTCGTCGCTGAAATTCCTGTTCCTTATTATTGCCCCGGTTATGATCCGGCATGCCGTTGAAGTCTTTCGTCTGAAGGAACCGGAAAAACTTGACCCGTACCTGAAGAAATTGGCGATAAACACTTTCCTGTTCGCTTTGTTACTGGGCGTCAGCGTTAATCTGTGAAATCCGATGTTGGGCACCCT
>JALUTR010000289.1 GCA_027021785.1 Fidelibacterota bacterium
AATTTGATGATCCGCACCGCAAGTTCAATCAATCTTTCCTGGATGTCGTCACCTTTCGCCATGGTAACAATAAATTGCCAATTGTGAATTGAAAATTGCCAATTGACAACGCTGAACCTGACAACGCTGAACCTGACAACGGTTCGTTGTTCGACTCGTCATTGACGATTGACCATTGGTCATTGGCAATTTCAAAGTATCATATCAGTACTGTCCGGTTAAAGTAAGGGCATTTGTAGGGGATCACCTCTGACAGAAACAAGCTGTTCGGGTCTGAGCGTGAGGATATCGATGAGATTTTTCCGTTCGAAAAGCATTTCGCGTATAACCCGGCTTAATCGAAGCAACGTATGCTGATATTTCGTCTGATATTTGATGTAGGAAAGAAGCAAATAATAGATCATTGCTATCCAAATTTGGGTCATCACGGCATTTTTACTCGTTCCAAGAAAGGATTTGATCTTGAGATTCTTTTTAATCCACTTGAAGAACAACTCGATCTGCCAACGCGACTTGTAGATCGCTGCAATGGTATTCGGTAAGAACCGAAAATTGTTTGTCAGAAACGTCAACATCTTCTTGTTGTTCTCATCGTAGAACTGGATTCGCCGAAGTTCTTTCGGATACCGTCGTTTGGTAAGCGGCCCTCTCAGCACAATCCGCTCATCGCTGAGCACGTTTCCTTTCGGAAGCGTATGCTGTCCGATAACCGCGTAATCGGTATTGCTTTTTGCCCTGGTGACAAACCAAATCCTCTTTTCATTCAATGTATATAGCCATTCGTAGTCTATATACGCTTTGTCAATCGAGACGATGCTGTCCGGCATCAGAGGAAAATCATTCTCCTTGACTGCACGCACATCGTGTTTTTTGCCGTCGGAAACAACCAGAAATGACGGAAGAGCACCGGAATGATCATAGAGACAGTGCATCTTAATCGCCCCCTTGGCCTTCCGGAATTTCGCCCAGGGAAAGACCGACAAACAGAGGTCTATTGTTGTGGCGTCGATCGTGTAGAGTTCGTTCTTGAATCGAAACCGGTGGCGGGGAGTGTGATCTCTGCACCGGCCCAGAAGAGCGTCAAACACTTTCTTGAAGACGCGGTAATCCCTCTTGGTATTTGCATCGGCAAGCGTACTGCGATGCACGGCTCGCAGACCGAGATGATACCACGACGATACACGAGCCTGAAGACCGGTTTCGATATCCCTCAAGCTGTCTTTCTGCTTGATTTGCGCGTACAACATTGTTATATATTGGTTCCAGGTCGTGAAGTTCTTTACGTACCGGTCGCTCTGGTACTCTTTCACTGCCTGTTCAAATCTGTATCTCGGACAAAGTTTCAACAGTTCTGAAAAGATTGTTCCGACTTTGTGCATGGTCTGTTCCTCCTTGTAGAACAAGCGTTTTGTGACTTCGTTCATTCTACAAGTATAAAGAATAGGCCATGCATTTTTCAATTTTTACCGGACACTACTGATTTGAAATTTGAAATTTGAGATTTTTAAGAGCTGGCGAATTGTTTACGGTTTATCAGAAATTGTAGGAGGGGTCTCCCGACCCCGAAGAGATCACAGAAGAGAGATGCTGCGTGCTAAAGGGAG
>JALUTR010000290.1 GCA_027021785.1 Fidelibacterota bacterium
TATCGGTGCAGGATACGATTTTAACATCCGAAACCGACGCGATACTGGCCAAAGCTTCACCACGAAACCCAAGGGTGTTTATCCGGAACAGGTCTTCAACACTGCTGATCTTGCTGGTCGAATACCGCTCAAAAGCCCGCGGCAAATCTGCGGCGGTGATGCCCCGCCCATTATCGGTAACCTGGATCAACTGGTGTCCGCCTTTTTCAACGACAATAGTTACGGCGGTCGCTCCGGCATCGATACTGTTTTCCAACAATTCCTTCACAACCGAAGCCGGCCGTTCCACCACCTCACCGGCGGAAATTTTGTTTCGCAAATCTTCCGATAACGACCGGATCATACTAATTGTCTTCTTTTCGACGATTGATCATTAGCGATGTTGACCGGACTGAAAATCAAAACACCCTCGTGTCACCGATCACTGAAACCGTATTATATTGCCTTAACAAAAATAAATCCTCTCTTGGTAAAATCATGGCGCGAACTTGTTATGAACACGTTTTCACGTTTCACGTTTCACGTTTCACTTTTGACATATTTAAGATAATAGAAATGGTTTTAGAAAATATTTCCGCCTGCAACTTTTCGGCTTTTTCCATCAGCTCCTGAATCGCCTTTTTTGTCTCTTCGACATAATCCTCATCCCCGCCGACACCGCCTAAATTAATTAACACGTTCAAACCCGCTCCCCGCACCGCGGCCAGGGCCACCTCACCGGCAACTCCGGCATCACTAACCGAATTGGGGTTGCCTTTTTCAACCATGACCTTCGCCAGTTCCAACACACGTAACGATTTTTCCGCGACCTCCAACGGTACCCGGATTGCGAAACGATTCGCCCGCGCAATTGCTTCTTCCCGGCGGGCTTTTTCCTCGTCGTTACCGGACGGAAGCCGGTTGGCGGCCATTACCCGGTTAAACGCCTTGGTATCTTCGTCGACAAGAAAAGCCAGTCGATCCATTAATTGTTGCGCCTCATCCCCGATCGCGGCCAAAAACGGTTTTTGTTCAAAATAATCCTTCTTCTCATGGGTTATTGCCGCCACCATGGAGGTCAATGCGGCGCCCAAACTCCCCGCCAGGGCTGAAACACTACCCCCGCCAGGGGCCGGACTGTCGGTCGACAATTCCGCCATAAATTCATTGGTCGCCAGTTCCATCAACCTGCCGGAATCCAACTTGACGGCATAATCGATAATTTTTTCTTCCGGAACAAAAGGCGTTACGTCATTCAGTCCCAGGGACTGGATCGCCACCTCAACGATTTCCTTTTCCGGCACCCCCGTCGTACGCTGTTGTTTGTTAAGATAATAACGACCGGCCGAAAGCAGCGCCTTGAGCGGTATCAGGCCGACCAACTCACTGCCGGTGACCCGTACCCCGCGGGTTACGGCCAGTTCACAAACCTTATCGAACACATCGTGGATGGTTGAAACCTTGTAATTCGTAAAATTAATCGAGATTTGCGCCCGTTTAAAGGTGTCGATGTACCACCCGATGGCCTTTACGTGTTTGAATATTCCCGGTCGTTTAACGGGCCTCCCGGGCAGCCGGTCTTCGGAATAACCGATTGTTTCCCAGTAGGAACGTATGTCAAAATCGTGCTTTTGTTCATGGTGCGCAACAAGCTCGTTCACCGATCCGGCAACGTGGTCACAAAAGCTACAGGGATATTCACCCTCATGGTAGCGGATAATGGAACCATCCAGGTAATTACTCGATTCGGGATGAGGTCTTCTTACCGTTCTTCCTATTTCCCTGATCTCGAAAGCAATATCGGTTGCCAGGCGTTTGTCTTTGGTGTTCAGGTTTATGTTATAGGCGATCAGGAATTCCCGTGCGCCCATCACCGTGGCCCCGGCCCGGGGATTAAATTTTGCGGGACCAAAATCCGGCTGCCAGTCGGGATCCTTTAATTTATTTTCCAGGCCTTCGTATTCGCCTGCGCGTATTCCGGCCAGGTTTTTCCGGCCCGGCTTCCGGGCCGAATATTCATACAAATACACCGGAATACCCAATTCCTCGCCCACGCGTTTCGCGACCCTTTCGGACAGGGCCACGCAATCGTCCATGGTAACACCGCTGACGGGGATAAAGGGACAAACATCGGTCGCGCCCATCCGCGGGTGGGCCCCTTCGTGCGCGCGCATATCGATCACCTTCGCCGCCCGGCGAATTCCCCGGTAAGCCGCTTCCTCCACCGCCGCCGGCGATCCGACAAAAGTTACCACCGTTCGGTTGGTATCCTTCCCGGCGTCGACATCCAACAGGGTAACCCCTTCCACGGCCTGAATTGCGTCGGTAATCTGTTTGATCTTTTCGGCATCGCGGCCTTCGCTGAAATTGGGAACACATTCAACTAACGTTGACATCCGCTTGCTCCCTAACCTTGAAAAGCGATTTTTTGCAAATAATACATTAACCAAATAATTATAAACAATAAAACGGCAATCCGGAAGAGCGGTCGTACGGGTTTCCGTCGTTGGGGGAGGATTCGACGAAACTTAATCCGGTGTGCCACAATTCAAATTCCCGCGAAGAGATACATAAAAAAGTTAATGAATGGTTTCATAAAAAGCCAGATTATCGAAAATCCGGTAAGATAGCCGAACAGGATAACGCCCAGCAATATTCGGGGGCCATACATTTGCAGCTTCATCACCATTTCCGGGTTTTTCCGGACCATGAGACCCGAAAATATCTGGGACCCATCCAACGGCGGAATAGGAATTAAATTAAAAATTGCCAGGGCGATGTTTATTCTCACGAACATAAACAGCATGGTGTCAATGGGATTCCCGCTCAGTAATCCCTCGATTCCGCCCTGCCCTACGACTCGGAACAATAACCCACCCACCAGAGCCAATAAAAGATTCGATGCCGGCCCGGCGAAAGCGACCATCATCATGTCCGTGCGCGGGTTGCGTAAATTGTATGAATTGACCGGAACGGGTTTTGCCCACCCAAACCCCACAAACAGAATCATCAACGACCCGAAAGGATCCAGATGGGCCATCGGATTTAACGTTAAACGCCCCATTCTTGCGGCCGTATCGTCACCCCGCCGATAGGCTATATATGCATGAGAGAATTCATGGAATACCAGGGCGAAAACCAATACCGGTATTAATATCACCAAAACTTCGACTGGCAGACTGAACAACATAATTCTATCCGTTCTTAGGGAATTTAATAATCAAATGGTATGAATACTTCTTCATTTCGTTACGCCCCTCCGCCGAATAAACATGTCTTAACAGTATCCGTATTTTCATTAATGTATTTATTTCACCAACGGGGATGGTATGTGCGATGAACTTCTTTCAGGTACTCCTTATCCAGGTGTGTATAAATCTGGGTGGTGGAGATATCGGCATGTCCCAACATTTCCTGCACCGCCCGCAGGTCGGCTCCACCTTCGAGCAAATGGGTTGCGAAAGAATGCCGAAAGGTATGGGGACTGACTTTCTTTGATATTCCTGCTGTTTCAACCCATTTTTTCAGGATCACCCAAACCATCATGCGCGTTAAAGGTCGGCCGTTACGGCTTAAAAAGATCGTTCCCAGGTTGGCCCCGCGCCGGGCCAAAGAAGGTCGTAAATGCTTTAAATAATCGTCGAGCCGGGCCATCCCGCGCGGTCCCACCGGGACCAGCCGTTCCTTGTTTCCCTTACCCAATACACGAATCATTTCCGAATCGAAAAGCAGATCGGTTACCTTCAACCCGCAGACCTCGCTTACCCGCAAACCGGCGGAATACAATACCTCCAGCAACGCCACATCCCTTAACCCCATCGGCCTGGAAACGTCGACAGAATTCAAAATCGCATCAATCTCCTCCACGGTTAAAACCTGGGGCAATTTCCGTGGAAGTTTCGGCGTGTCCAGTAATTGCGATGGGTTATGCGAGACCAGCTTTTCACTGGACAGGAAGGCATGGTAGGAACGAATCGAGGAAAACGTCCTGGAAATACTGGAAGGGGCCAAATGAATATCGTTTAAGGCCCGGATAAAGTTACGAATATGTTTTTGACGTACTTTTTCCAGATCGTTTACGTTTTGATTTTTTTCCAGAAACAACAGATACCTTTGCAGGTCCCGCTGATAGGCGGTAATTGAATTGATCGACAGGTTTTTTTCCACTCGCAACATCATCAAATATTCTTGGAGGTAGGTTTGCATTCGCCCGGTAATATTAGAAGGACTTCGTTTCTCCGTACCGGTAGCGAATCGGTTGCGAAGGGGAATCAAGGCAGGTTTTATTTCGTTCCGGGCTCATGAAATTCAGGACGATTTCACTACCGCCTGTTCAATTAATTCACATAAAATGTGTCCGGATAGAATATGTCCTTCCTGTATACGTTGTGTGTCATCACTCGGAATCCTGATGGCAACGTTGCCCAGCGGCGCCAATTTACCACCAACGCCGCCGGTGAGCGCCACGACCGGCATTTGTTTTTCCCGCGCCGCCTTGGCGGCCGCGATCACGTTATCCGAATTTCCGCTGGTTGAGATAGCCACCAGTACATCCCCCGGTTTCCCCAGGGCCTCAATCTGCCTGGCAAATATCGTCTTAAAAGAAGTATCGTTTGTCCAGGCTGTCAGCAACGATGAATCGGTGGTCAGCGCCAAGGACGGAATGGCCGGGCGATCATGATCACGCAAACCGCCCACCAGTTCGGTTGATAAATGTTGCGCCTGAGCCGCGCTGCCGCCGTTGCCGCACCACAGGATCTTGTTCCCACCCTGAACCGCTGCGATCATTATCGCCGCCGCGTGGTCCAGATCTTCCAGGCAATGCTTCATCATGGCCCGCATGGTTTCGGCGCTTTCCGACAGTTGCTTTTCAATAATTGTTATGTAATCCAAATTTCATTCCCCGGTATGGACGGCCTCGGCAAAAGCGGCAATTAATCCGCTGCCACCCGTTTCCTCGATAACGGTACCGGTGACAATAAAATCGGCTCCCGCCTCAACCCGCTTTTTCGCCTGTTCGGGGTCGCGAAGACCGCCCCCCACAATAATCGGTACGTCCACTTTATCACTCACGGCTTTTATAATATCGGTGGTAACCGCCGTATTCGCTCCACTGCCTGCTTCCAGATAAATCATTTTCATCCCCAAATATTGCGCCGCCAAACTATGGGCAACCACAATATCCGGGCGATTCATGGGAATGGGATGCGTGCCGCTCATGAATTCCACTGTTGATCGGGCTCCCCCATCCAGTAACAGATAACCGGTAGGGATCGTTTCAATACCAAGATCATGGACAATCGGGGCGGCGATTACTTGCTCACCAATAAGATAATGGGGATTCCGTCCCGACAGAACCGACATAAACAACATGGCATCATAATATTCGTTTAACTGGTTTACTCCTCCCGGGAAAAATATTACCGGCATTTTTGCCAGAGCCTTGATCCGGGCCACACGTTGACGATACTTGCCATCCATCATCAGGCTTCCGCCCACGAAAAGAGCATCCACACCGGAATTGTTCGCCGTCTCCACCCGGGCATCCAGGGAGTCGTCGTTCTTCCGGTCCGGATCGATTAATACAATGTAGCCCGCACCCTTCTCATCACGGACATCCAAAAGATAACGGTATATTTCATTTTTCTTCACTTTTTGTGTCAATCGATTAATGTCCGATAATCGGCGGCGGATAACAGTCCTTCTCTGTCCGACGGGTCGACAGCTTCCAGTCTGATCATCCAGCCTTCGCCGTAGGGATCGTTATTCACCCGTTCCGGGGCATCTTCCAAATCATTGTTCACCGCTGTTACTTTCCCCGTAATCGGAGCGTAAATATCCGCGACCGTTTTAACGGCCTCGATCGTTCCGAGCGGGTCGCCCTTTTGCACTTCCTGACCAACATCCGGAAATTCAACATAAATGATGTCTCCCAGCTCTCCCTGGGCGAAATCGGTGATACCGATGGTCACTTCGCTTCCCTCAAATCGCGCCCATTCATGGTCTTTGGTGTAAAATAATTCGTTTGGAATGTTCACGGTTACCTCTTCATGTTGTATTCGAAATTTCTATTTATCCGTTGAATTCAAAGGTTTCCAAAAAGCTCGTGTCATAGTCGCCGGATTTGAAGC
Source organism: Fidelibacterota bacterium (assembly GCA_027021785.1). Lineage (GTDB taxonomy): Bacteria > Fidelibacterota > Marinisomatia > Marinisomatales > JAADGP01 > JAADGP01. Next base: position 6,111 of record JALUTR010000290.1, read on the forward strand.
GGTCATCCATCATGATCGCCCGTTGAAACGGAACGGTGGTCTCGGGACCTTCGATGATGCATTCCTCAAGGGCTCTTTCCATGCGGATAACGGCGCGTTCACGGGTGCTGGCGGAAACGATCAATTTCCCGATCATGGAATCGTAATACGTCGGGATTTCATACCCGGCATAGGCATGGGTGTCCACCCTTACGCCCTTCCCGCCCGGCATATGAAAGCTGGTGATTTTCCGGGGCGAGGGATGGAAATTTTTCAACGGATCCTCGGCATTAATGCGACACTCGATCGCATGTCCCCGCAATTTAAAATCGTACAGAAACTCGGGAAAAGTTTCCCCGGCATGCATCCGGATTTGCTGCTTTATCAGGTCGACACCGGTAACCATCTCCGTGACGGGATGCTCAACCTGGATACGGGTGTTCATTTCCATGAAATAGAAATTTTTGTGTTTATCCATGAGGAATTCAACGGTTCCCACCCCGTAATACCCCACGGACTTCGCTGCCTTTATTGCCGCTTCCCCGAGCTTTTTGCGTAATTCTTCGTCCACGGCGGCGGACGGGGATTCCTCAACCAATTTCTGGTGCCTTCGCTGAACGGAACATTCACGTTCCCCAAGGTGAACGACATTGCCACGCATATCTCCCAGGATTTGCACTTCGATGTGACGGGGATTTTCGATGTACTTTTCCAGGTAAATATCGCCGTTTCCGAAGGCCGTTTCCGCTTCGGCATGGGCGGTGCGATAAGCCAGCGTCATTTCATTCTCGTTCCTGACCAACCGCATACCGCGACCGCCGCCACCGGCGGAGGCCTTTAATATTACCGGATAACCGACCTTTTTCGCCAATTCAATCGCTTCCCGGGGGTTTTTCACAATATCCCGGCTCCCCGGAATTACGGGTACGTTCGCCCCCCGCATTGTGGTTTTGGCTTGTGCTTTATCGCCCATGGATGATATTACTTCCGGCGGGGGACCAATGAAGGTAAAATTATTCTCGGCACAAATATGGGAAAAATTCGCATCCTCCGCTAAAAATCCGTATCCGGGATGAATGGCTTCGGCATTCGTGATTTCCCCGGCGGCAATGATTCGCGGTATGTTCAGATAACTTTCTTTGCTTGGACCGGGACCGATACAGACCGCTTCATCGGCAAATTTCACGTGTAACGAGTATTCATCGGCAGTGGAATAAACCGCCACGGTTTTTATTCCCAACTCGTGGCAGGCACGGATAATTCGCAGCGCAATTTCACCGCGATTGGCGATGAGAATTTTCTTAAACATAAGGCTTCAGGAGGTCGGTTCGATAAGAAACAGAGGTTGGTTGTATTCTACCGGCTGGCTGTTTTCCACTAAAATTTTCTTTATTGTCCCATTGACTTCCGCTTCGATCTCATTCATGATTTTCATCGCTTCTATGATACACAATGTATCGCCCTTAATCACCTGGTCTCCTTCCTTGATAAACGGATCTGCGTCCGGGGCGGATGCACGGTAAAAAGTCCCCGGCATTGGTGACAGGATCTCAATTTGATTATTGGCTTCCTTGGTGATCGCCTCTACCGCCGAAGATGATTCGGTATTAGCGCCGGCATTAATTGTGTCAAATCGTTGTTCGGACGTAGAAACCGTTGTGGCGGCAACGGGCGGCGATTTGACAACCCGGTACCTTCTTCCCCAAAACGTTACGTCAATTTCATTCACATCACTGTGCTCTAATAAATAGATTATTTCTTTTAACTTATCTTGCCACATTGAATATCCTTGGCCTAATTCTTTCGAAAATTCAGGAAGCTTTCACGCGTTCAATATACTCCCCGGTTCGTGTATCGACCTTGATGATATCACCCAATTCGATAAACAGGGGAACCTGAACCGTATGACCGGTTTCCAACGTTGCCGGCTTTGTCGCGCCCGTTGCCGTGTTACCACGAACGCCGGGTTCGGTCTCCGTAACTTCCAGTTCAACATGGGCCGGCAACCGCAAACTTAATATTTCAGCCCCGTCAAACAACAAATCAACATTCATTCCCGGTTTTAAGAAGTTTTTCTCCTCATCCACCGGAACGGAAATCTGATCGAAGGTTTCATTATCCATAAACACAAAAGAATCACCATCCTGATACAAGTACTGCATCGTCTTTGCTTCAACACGGATCAACTCGATCCTGGCGCCGGCATTAAAGGTGACATCGATCACTTTTCCGCTCTGGATATCCTTCAATCTGGTGCGGACAAAAGCGCCCCCCTTTCCCGGCTTGACGTGTTGAAACGAAACCACCTTCATCCGTTTCCCTTTATATAACAGAACGGCTCCGTTACGAATATCTGCTGTCGTGGGCATATTTTCTCCTAGTATTAAGCCAATAAATTTACATAAGAGGAGGTATACTTCAAATTTATGAATGTACCCCACGGGATACATTCTGACACCGACACCCGGAAATATTTATGAGTCGTATTCGAACCTGTCCACCGTAACTGCGAGTAGATGGAAAGGACATTATTGTGAAAATTGGCGATTTCATCACTCACTTTAGGATCGTATATCAACAATAAAAGGGATAGACATTTGAGATATGATGATAATAGGAAAACAACTACCCACCGACATGTTATGTAAACCCTTTCCTGTCTATCGTTCCGAACGACAGATAGATCGAAGTGTACTCATTTACGCTTCATTCCCGGCCGGTGTTTGGATTTGTTCCGGCTTCCAGTATTTCAGAGTGTTATGGACAAATTCGCGCGACCAGTTCAAATCGCGATTCAACATTTCCGGCGCCGGAACATGCCTGGCGTATTTGATCAGGTCGGCACGCTCCAGAAGGGTTATCAGGGGCGTCCAAAGCTCATCCTCAAATGGGAACAATTCACGGTTGGCGCGGATTTGTTCGGTGGTCATTTCCAGGGTCTTGACATACATGCTGTTCTCCACGTATTGCCTTAAAATATGGGACAGCCGGACATAAAATTCTTTTACATCATCCCGGTATTTATCGTCCAGTTCCCGGAGCTTGCGCAGGGCGACGGAATCCGCAGGTTCGGTTATTTCCCATGATCCGGCTTCCGAACGAACCTTTGGCACCCGTCGTTTCCATGTCCATATCAACCCCGCGATAAGCACAACCAAAAGACCGGCGAAAATAATTCTCTTCCAGGGAAGCGGAATCTTTACCGGTACAGGCCCTTTGATCGGTTTCAATTCAGGGGAAACAGCCCCTTTCAGAATCGAATGAATGTTTACATCCACCGGGTCCGCCGTGAACACGTAGTCCACGCTGCTGTCGGGATTCATTACCACTACCTTATAACCGGGTATTTCATAATGACCCGTATCCCAAAATACGATTGCGAACTCCACCCCGCGACGGTTTCCTTCCATCGTAAGTAGTCGCTTATCCCTGATTTCGAACGACAATGAATCGCTGTTCCAGTCCGGGAATTCGAGCGGCCGGTTTACCCCACCGCTTACGACGATTCGATAATGAATAACATCGCCGATAGTGGCATCGGTCGTATCGACCATACTTTCGATCTCTATCGGCTTATCAGGTTGATTTGAACGGCAACTGAGAACGAACGTCAGCGTTATGGAAATGAAAACAAACCAGATCGTTTTGTTTTTGATAACAGACATTAATAACGTCGTTCGCGTTGTTTAAAATAATTCAGCAGGGGATTGATATAGTCCTCCCCGGTGGAAATCTGAATCAAATCAAATTTGATTTTATCGCATTCTTTCTTAAACCGCTCAAAACGTTTTTTGACCGCCTGTGAATAATCCACCCGTTCCCGGTGTGCACTGGTATCAATCCAGAATTCCCGTTCGGTTTCGGGATCGTGAACCTTTACCAGTCCGATGTTGGGAAGCTCTATTTCCGCCGGATCGTATAGTTGGAGTCCGATCAGGTCATGTTTACGGTTTACAACCCGTAAGGTAGTTAAGAATCCCTCATCGATATAATCGGAAATCAGGAAAACGACACTCCGACGTTTGGCGACCTTTAATAAGAAATCCAAAGCGGTTTGAATCGATGTGCCCCGCCCCCGCGGTTGATGGAACAACAATTCGCGGATCACGCGCAAGACATGGGAGCGACCTTTTTTCGGGGCGATATATTGTTCGACACTGTCGCTGAACAAGATCACCCCCACTTTATCATTGTTCTTAATTGCGGAAAAACCCAGTACGGCGGCAATTTCGATTCCGATTTCGGTCTTGAATTTATCGATTGTACCGAAATGACCGGAACGGCTCACATCGATCATAAGGAAAACCGTCAATTCGCGCTCTTCTTCGAAGACCTTCACAAAGGGGGCCCCGCTGCGGGCGGTCACATTCCAGTCGATCAGGCGCACATCGTCACCGGGCTGGTATTCACGAACTTCCGAAAAAGTCATCCCTCGTCCTTTAAATACCGAATGGTATTCGCCGCCGAAGAGATCATTGACCAAGCCCCGGGTTCGGATTTCTAACCGCCGGACTTTTTTGAATATTTCGCTGGGGATCATTTAAGGGGAATGGTTATCAGCATTTGATCAAATTACTCCGATGAATTAATACAAGACGGCAATCAGAAAATATCGATTGCGCTTCACCATCGATTATTCCGCTTTGTTTTGTGTGCTCAGGGCACTTCGATTGTATCAAACAATCGTTTAATAATATCTTCCGAAGTGAGTTCCTCGGCTTCGGCTTCGTAGGTCAGGATGATACGATGTCGCAATACATCCGCGCCGATGTAACGAATGTCTTCCGGGGTTACGTACCCCCGATGTTCGATGAAGGCCCTGGCTTTCGCCGCCAATATCAGGTTTATCGTCGCCCGCGGAGAAGCACCGTATTCTATTAATTCTTCCATGTCCGCCAACTGATAAGCGGCGGGATCGCGGGTCGCGAACACTAAGTTCAAAACATATTCTTCCACCTTTTCATCGACATAGATATCATTAATCGTTTCCTGGGCTTTCAGGATCTGATCCGGTTGAATCACAGGTTGAACCTCGAAGGTCTGGTTGGTTTTTGCGGTACGACGTAAAATTTGTTTCTCTTCCGCTTTCGAAGGATAATCTACTTTCAGCTTGAGCATAAACCGATCAACTTGTGCTTCCGGCAAGGGGTATGTCCCCTCCTGTTCAATGGGATTTTGAGTCGCCAAAACCAGGAATGGGGATTCCAGCATAAACGTGTCTTCACCAATCGTTACCTGGCGTTCCTGCATTGCTTCCAACAGCGCGCTTTGCACTTTCGAGGGCGCCCGGTTAATTTCATCCGCCAAAATAATATTGGCGAAGATGGGGCCCTTCCGGGTTTCGAAACCGCCAGTTTTCTGGTTATAAATAAGCGTCCCCAAAAGATCGGCGGGCAACATATCCGGCGTAAATTGAATCCGCTGGAATTTCGTGTTGATTAATTTTGCCAATGATTTGACAATCAGCGTTTTTGCCAACCCCGGGACGCCTTCCAGGAGGATGTGGCCGTTCGCCAACATACTGATTAATATTTTATTAATCAATTCATCCTGACCGACAATCACCTCGCCAAGCGCGCGTTTCAGGGAGTCAATAAATACCGATTCTCTGGAGATCCGTTCGTTGATCTCCGTTAAGCTGAACTCTGTCATGGAATTCCTTCTGTTTATTGCGGAGAAGTTGAGCCCGCGGGTGAATCACCGGTAATATGTTTCAATACCGGAATATCGTTAATATCTTTTCCCAAGAAATCCAATTCGAATTTGACCGACGGTGTCAATTCATGTTTCGGGTAATTCTCCATAAAAGCCACGTATTCCTGGCGGGCGCTTTCAAGATCATTTAATATATTGGCATAAATATAACCGATCATGAACTGAGCATGGGCATCTTGTTGGGATCCCTTGAATTCTTTCGTGACTTTACGATACGCGGCGATTGCCTTCTGGAAGTCCCGCAAGTCGTTCATATAAATGTCACCGATTAAATACTGCGCTTTGGGTGCGATCTCACTGGAGGGAAAATTTGAAACCAGGTAATTCAAAGCGTCCAGCGAGCGGGTTATATTTTTCGCGCCGCGACTCGATTCCGCTTTATTGAACAACCAATCCGGGAAACCCTCAATATCTTCACCGGCGAGTTGCGCAGTAGACGTTCCGGGATATTTCGCTGCAATCGATTGTAAAATTTGATATCCTTCGCCGTAGTTATCCTTGTTATCAAGATAAATTCTGGCGATTTGATAATTAACCACGGGAACGAGCGTATCTTCGGGATAGCTCTCGATTAATTTTTGAAATTCCTGAAGGGCCAAATCATATTGCCCCTGCGTGATATACTCTTCCCCTGATTGCTTTAATTCATCAGAAGTTTTGCTGCATCCGACAATAAATAAAAACAGTAAAATCGTAACACCCAATTTCATATTCATTTTTCTTCCCAATTTTAATTATAAGACGACGAAATTTAGAAGACGGGTTGCCGTTCAAACAAGGCTTAACTATGATGGTTGTAACACCAATCAGGATTATTTGTTCCGTTCCGATGACAGTTAAAATATATAATGTACACCCAGTTGCAACTCCCATACATTCAACTGTTTAACCGGCACGGCATAATCCAGCCTGATTGGTCCAAGCGGGGTGGACAACGTAACACCGACACCGATATCCCAGACAATATTCTGTGGAGTAACGAAGGAAACATTATCGGTTAGCAAACCACCATCGGCAAATATTTCACCTCCGATCAGCCAGAATAACGGGAATCGAATTTCCCAGTTTGTTAATATTCTAATCGTATTACCGTAGGGAATTTCCGTCTTCTTCCCCGATTCATCAACAACTTCAACCGTTTGGAATTTTAATGTCTCCCAGGCTCGCAAACTTGTACTTCCTCCCAAATAAAATTTATCATAACGAATATCCCGGTAGGTCTTATCCCAACCGAACATCATACCATATTTTATTCGTCCGGCCAAAACAACACCCCCTGAAACGGGGACATATTTGTTTACGCCGAAATCCATTTTTAAGAAGTCGCGGCTTCCCCCTAATATCCCCCCGGTCTGGTTTAAATCCATGTCCAACATCCATCCCTTCTGCGGGTAAAGGGGATTGTCGGTACCATCCAGATGCAACTTGATGGTGAATGATCGCTGTTCGATATCCTTTTTCAGGCTTTTGGGTTCAATAAACTTTTCCCACCGGAGCCCCGAGTCAAAAAATGATCGATCGGAAAAACGATAGAGATTGGAAACGGTAAGTCCGTAGCGATGGATGTTGGGATTGTCTTTTTGACCATAGTTTTTAAAGGTTTCGTAATAGGCCTTTATTTGAGTAGGGATTCGATAACCCAGAATCCACTGGTTGCGAAAACTCGTATCAAACCGTATCCGCGGGTAATAAATCTCCTGACCGATGGGAATATGTCCGGTCAGTTTCGTCGAAAAACTGGTCGTCGTTTTTAAAAGACTGCGATTGCGCCATTCCACTTCACCGCCGATTCCGGGGAATGGTTCAACACCCTCATAAAACTCAATCGGATAATAACCGCCTTCCGATATCCATTCACGCGGTTTGAATTGCCGTAATTCGATCAACAAATTTACGGTACTGTCACTATTAGCGACCTGAATGGGGGTAATATTCGCGGCCGAGAATACCCCGGTTTCAATCAATCGCCGTTGAGAACGAATGATGTCATCGCGGTTATACTTATCCCCGGGTTTGAACACCAATTCACGCTTTACTATGGAAGTGTCCAATTGTTTTAACCCTTCTATAAAATAGGAATGTATATAAACATCGGGTCCTTCATCTATTTGAATCAACACATTCACCGAATCGCGGATCACATCGGAAACCCGCACCACACAAAACAATTTTCCGTAACGCTGATATTCCGCTTCAACGGTAGCGATATTCGAATTGGCCGTGACCGGATCGTAAGGTTTATGTTCCCGTAACCCCATTAAATTAGAAATGGTTTTATCGCTGACGATACGATTCCCCCGAATCACGACCGATCTCAGATAGTACTGTTTTCCCTCTTTTATAATCAGGAACACATCCGCCTGGTCATCCCGGATCGCAAAGGAATCTTTCACCGTCACTTCCAGAAACCCCTTCGATCGATAGAATGTTTTCACACTGATGGCATCCATGCGCAACAAACGTCGGTCGAAACGCGTCTTGGAAAACAGTTTATGCTCTTTCAGCCGCATAACCGCCTTTATTTGATCTTCCTTCAGCGCTTTGGCGCCGATAATTTCCACACGATTCACGGTGATATTATCTGCCGGGCGCGCCGAAAGCATGCAATACGACATGAGCAAGAGAAAGATAGTGGTTTTATACACTGCTGTATCAGTATGAATATCTGAGGCGGTACTTTACGTGGAAATTTCCGGTTTTATCGACATTCCCCACTACGGACAAATAACGACTTACTTTTATTTCCACACCTAACATATGATTGGGGTTGGTAAGCGAAAACGATCTCCGATAGGCCAACGATAATTTATCCGAGAGGTCGGCTTTAATAGAGAAATCTTCCTGGGTATCCGGATTCAAAAACCCGCCCGTTCCGCTAATAGTTACATCTTTCACTAATCCAAGTTGGTTTAAAGCGCTGATTTGCATCAGATTTTTCTCTAATTGGCTCTCAAACCACGCGCCCAATATAGCCTGTGCCTGATTCCCAAATCCACTGGAAGATATTTCCTGGTCTTCAAATCTTTTCCTCCACGTTAACAATTCGAGAATGTCGCTTTGCGAAAAACCACTGGAAGATTCCAGTTTCAGACGCGGATGATCCATTGAACCTATTAAAGAAATACTAATTCGTTCACCATTAATAACCGTTTGGGCCGAAATATCCAAATAAGGGTTGAACCCCTTGCCATCAAAAGCTAAATAACCATCGGAAATCGTAAATATATCGCCATAATAATAAAACTTGCCTTCCTGGATATACAGTTCGCCGGCAAAATCAGCCGGTCGATTACCGAATTGACTGATACTCACTTCACCGCCGATATTCGCATCAATCTGGCTGTTGATCAGGTTGAAGTCACCCTGAATAGGGAAGTTCAATTTATAATTCATAATAAGACCACCCTCCTTGGATGGTTCCGCCACCACCTCCCCGGAAACAAATTCCTGGAACATTTGCACATCAATGGCAGCGATTTCTCCCGAAACGGTGACAGTGTCACGACCGGTAATATTCACGTCCAAATCGACAATTCCTTCAATATCTTCAATCAGGGCCTTGAAATAGATGTTTTTACCGGTTGTGTGAATATCATACCGCGGCTTGAAAAATTGTGTCAAATCCATACCCCCGGTGATATGCAGGTTGTCTTTCCCCCTGGAACGGCTGCCCGGTTTAACCATTTTACCGGACAGGTGGTCGATGATAAACCGGTTTTTTATTACTTCCGCTTTTCCGTTCAAATGGGCAATCGGATCATTTAGCAAAATTGTATATATTTTGGCATTGTCAATGTCAATAAACCCATCCCGAACCGGACGCGCCGGAGTACCGCTTATCCGTAAACCGAGATTGAAATTCCCCGTTATGGAATCCACTTCCGATAAATAAGCGGATAAAAACTCCAGATTGGAGAAATGACCTTTGGTATCAATCCAAAGGGAATCTTCGGTGATTAAGCGACCGAACGTTTCGGACCCAAGATCATAATCGACCGGTAAAAAACCTTTTCCTTCGATATAATCATCTCCCCGTTGTGAAGAAAAAGAGGTGAATTCAAGACGATGATTATCATATTTCCCCGTACCTTTTACTGTCCCCAGGGACAATATGTCGAAAACGGCATCCTCGACTTCAACGTCAAAACTGAAGTTGGTTTTCTCGATTGTTCCGCCAAGGTTAAATTTTCCGCTGATTATCCCCCCTAAATGGAACCAGTCGGGAATAAATTGTGTCAATAATCCAATGTTCAGGTTTTTGAAATTGGTCTGCAAATCAACTTTTACCGGTTCCTGGGAAGTCCTTTTGAGGGGAATAACTCCGGAGACCTGGATGCCGGTGTTTTTCCCGTTGATCAAAGTTAATTCATCGATATGCAAAATGTCGTTGCGGATAAGCATTGAAACAACCAGGTCATTAAACGGTTGTCCGGCAATTTCGCCATTTTTGAAAGAAACTTCAATCAAACGATCAAGGTTATCAGGATTACCTTGAATTCCCATTTCACCAAAGACAATTCCTTTCGTCTTGAATCGCTCATCCCTGATGAAATAGGAAAAGATTTCCGAATCCACGTTTGATAATTTTATTCGGCCTTCAATAATATCATCATTGGTTAAATAACCTTCTATTACTCCGTCGTCCACGTGTAATGTAAAGGGTTTTATATCGAATAAATCTTCATCGCGCCGAATATAAATGGGATCGGTATTAATCAGATAGTGTCCATCATAAGCCAATTGGACCCGTTCAATGGTAATATTTCTTTCATCTTCAATCTTCCCCGTCATCTGGAAATAATTGTTCCCCGCGTTCAGTTGCAGGTTTTCGACATTCAATTTGTTTGCGGAAAAAGACAATTCACCGATGCCATTATCGAATTGAAATGTGCGCCAATTACCCGACCCCAATTTTATCTGCGCGAATCCTTTTTCTTCCCCTCCCTGATCCTCAATTTTGGCGTCTAATCCAACATCTTCCACTCGCAGGTCCCTGTATTGGATATCCTTTCCTGTCAGATCAACAATAAAAGTCGGATGATCGAAAGTACCGGTGACTTTCAGGTTTCCGGTTGCGGTTCCGCTGTTTAATGAATCGGTCCAGAAATTATTGATCAGGAAAACACTGGCATCATTCAGATCCAAATTGAGATCCAGGTCCTGTTCCCGAAAATTAACGAATCCCTTGATCACTACCGAACTGGGGCCAACATTCAGGACGAGGGGTTCCGGCAGGTCTAATAAACTATCATTATAGGTTATTGATCCCGATACGGATATAAGGTTATCAGGATACAGTTTCGATTCCTGTACCTCCATAGTTAACGACATGTCGTCAATCCTGCCGCTGTCAATGATTCCTTCATATAAAACCAGACCGGAAACGTTGGTCTCTTTCTGTTGTTTCAACCAGCGTCCCAAATCAAGTTGCGTAAGCCGCATATTCCCGCTTATCCGTCCTGAATATTCGAACAATCCGCTCAGATTTAACTGCGTTTGACCGCTGGTCAGCAATAGTTTTTCCAGGGCAAGGTAATCCATATATTTTTTCAGTGTGAATTCACCACTCATATTAAGGCCCAGGTCATTGGAAACGCTGATTTTCCCGTTATAATCAGTGAAGTCGGTTTCCAAACGGATATCCATCCGGATCGACGAAAATTGGGGTTTGAGCGGTGTTCTTTCAAATAATTTTTCCGGTATTTTATATTCATTAACAACCAAATCGCCGACCATCCGTTTTTCCTTACCCCAGGAAAAAAGAACATTTCCTTCAAAAGGGATTGCTTCCATCAAACCCGAAAGAATTGATATATCGACATTCTGTTCCCGAACCATAACCCTGGTGTTATTAAGCGCCAATGACACATCGGAGCCCACCAATTCCAAATTCACGTTTTTTAAATCCAGCTTTAATCCTTGTTCTGATTGATCCGATTGGATCGAGCCTTCCAATTCCACGCCGATTTTCGTGGTAGTGTCCAATACCGTTACCGCTACAACACCGTCGATTTTTACATCATGAATGGTGATCGGAGTGTTTTCAAACTTGAATTCGGGAAACGATTTCGCCGTTCCGGCCGATCGCTTTTCCGGTCGGAGTTCAACCAATATTCGGTTCAGGTCCAACTGTTTTATATCAAGACCATATATTATCGAACTCAGACAATTTACCTTTGCCCTGATTTTCGGAACGGTGATTTGCGAACCCTTTGAATTGGTAAACTTGATGTCGCTTCCCACAACCGTGGTAAACAAATGCCCCCCTAATTCACCAATACTTACTCGCCATTCCCCGGTTTTAAATACTTTATTATTTATATAGGCTTCAATACGAGTTTGCCAGATGGATGGTTGTAACAGCAGAAACACTGCCAGGCCGATCAACACGAGGCTTATGGCGAAGATTTGACTTATTTTTTTCATTTGGGCTATTCGTGCTACCCCACGATACGAATATACAGGTCCCTGGTTCCAAATACAAAAAAAGCGTCCCTTGAATATGGGACGCTTTTTTTGTATTGGATTTCAGTTAATCTACAACTTCAAAATCGGCGTCTTCGATCTCGCTTCCATCCTTCTCAGACGTTGCCGGTTCGGATTTTACTTCACTTGCCGTTTCCTTCTTTGTTCCTTCGTACATTTTGGATGCATACTTATTCCACACACTGTTAAGTTCGTCCATGGCGGCCTTTATGTCCGCCACATTTGTTCCGGCATTGGCTTTTTTAAGCTTTTCATTCGCATCCGTCAGTTCCTTCTTCCCGTCTTCTCCTAATTTATCCCCGAATTCTTTAATATTCTTTTCGGTCTGATAAATCAGTTGTTCGGCCTGGTTATGCATTTCAATTTGTTCGCGCTTCTGCTTATCCTCGGCTTCATGTTTTTTCGCCTCATTGACCATTTTTTCTATTTCCGATTCGGAAAGGCCGCTTGAAGCTTCGATCCGGATACTTTGTTCCTTGCCGGTAGCTTTATCCTTGGCGCTGACATTGAGAATACCATTGGCGTCGAGATCGAACGTCACTTCAATCTGAGGTATGCCCCGCGGTGCGGGCGGAATCCCATCCAGGTGGAAGCGACCAATTGTCTTATTATCAACGGCCATTTCGCGCTCGCCCTGTAAAACGTGTATTTCGACCGAGGTTTGATTGTCGGCAGCGGTACTGAATATTTGGGATTTCCGGGTGGGAATAGTTGTATTACGTTCAATCAAACGGGTGGTAACACCGCCCAGAGTCTCAATCCCCAGAGACAGGGGAGTCACATCCAGCAAAAGAATGTCATCCACATCGCCGGCAAGGACACCACCCTGGATCGCGGCGCCGATAGCCACAACCTCGTCGGGGTTGACACTTTTATTCGGCTCTTTGCCAAAAATCTCTCTGACCTTTTCCTGAATGCGGGGGATACGGGTTGAACCACCAACCAGGATAACTTCATCGATATCGGAAGCGCTTAAACCGGCATCTTTAATCGCTTTCTTGCAGGGTTCCACGGTTCTCTCCACCAGGTCGCTGACCAATTCTTCAAATTTCGCCCGCGAAAGGGTGAGGTTCAGGTGTTTCGGTCCCGAAGCATCAGCGGTAATAAAAGGCAGATTGATTTCAGTCTGTTTTGAACTGGACAATTCCTTTTTCGCGTTTTCAGCGGCTTCTTTTAAGCGCTGCAAAGCCATCGGATCATTGCGAAGATCGATTCCTTCGTTCTTCTTAAATTCATCAGCGATCCATTCAATTAATTTCTGGTCGAAATCATCACCGCCTAGGTGAGTATCCCCATTCGTGGATTTCACTTCAAAAACACCGTCACCTAATTCAAGGATTGAAATATCAAACGTTCCACCGCCCAAATCAAATACGGCAATTTTTTCATCCTTTTTCCTATCCAGGCCATATGCCAATGAGGCAGCCGTGGGTTCGTTAATAATTCGACGTACGTTCAGACCGGCAATTTTTCCGGCATCTTTCGTCGCCTGCCTCTGGGAATCGTTAAAATAAGCCGGTACGGTTATGACGGCGTCGGTTACTTTCGTTCCCAAATGTTCTTCCGCCATTTGCTTCAGCTTCTGCAGGATCATGGCGCTTATTTCGGGTGGGGTGTACTCTTTCCCGCCGGCTTTTACCACCACCGCACCATTACGATTCTTGTCAACCGTGTAAGGGACTTCCGAAATCTCGGTTGTGACTTCGTTGTACATGCGTCCCATAAAACGTTTGATGGAATAAACGGTACTGTGGGGATTGGTTACCGCCTGACGTTTCGCCGGTTGCCCCACAAGTCTTTCACCGTTCTTTGTAAAAGCTACAACGGAAGGAGTTGTCCGCCCCCCTTCCGGACTCGTAATGACTGTCGGTTCTCCACCTTCAAGAACGGCAACACAAGAGTTCGTTGTTCCCAGGTCAATGCCAATTATTTTACCCATAATAAATTTTCTCCTTTCAACAAATTTAAGACGTTCCCATAATAACAAGTTGCATGCCAAACAGGTAAGTGTACCTTAATGGCAGATGCGTAGCCGGCGTCACTATTATTGGCAGAAAAAGAAGGAGGTTGCGCGATCCGCGGTCAGATTATTCTACAATAAAAGCCGATTTGCTCCTATTGTCAATGCGAATTCCGGTCATCCATTATGAAAAGCACACGAAGGAATTGTGTTTATGGTGAAATGGTAGCGCATAAACAGGCACGGCGTCGTTTCCCACGGAATATTAATTCGTTTATTGCGGGGAATCAATCTGTTCGCCGAATCGTCGATACGTTGGTACCGACGATTCGAGACATTTTTGTCAGGAAGTTATATTTTCGGGGGATTTTTCACTACCGGGAAGGTCCGATTTCAACGCCGGTTTCTTGGCAGACCGTTTTCCTTTCTTCACCGAATTAAACTTGAATTCCCCTTTCAGCGCATCGACCTTGATGACAGCCCCCGATGAAAAGATATTTTCCAACAACAATTCGGAGATGGGGTCCTCAAGGGAAGTCTGAATTTCACGACGTAGATACCGCGCTCCGTATTCCGGATTGAAACCTCTTTCCAACAACAATGTTTTCGCCCGTTTCGTCAATGAGAGTTTGATGCCCAGATTGCTGAGATTATTCTTCAGGTCCCGCAGTTGTAAATCGATAATATTCAAAACATCCGTTTTTGACAAGGGATGGAAAACAATGGTATCGTCGAGTCGATTCAGGAATTCGGGACTAAAGGTTTCCTTAACCTGCCCAAGAATTTTATCGGTCATTTCCTTGAGATCGAATTGATCACTCGATTCGACGAATCCAAAAGAGCTGCTCGACTGAATTGCTTTCGTGCCGACGTTGGACGTCATGATAATAATCGTATTTTTAAAATCGACTTTCCGACCCAAACCATCGGTCAAGACACCTTCGTCAAACATCTGGAGCAAGACGTTATAAATATCCGGGTGGGCTTTTTCGATTTCATCAAAAAGAACTACCGAATAAGGATTACGACGGACTTTTTCGGTTAGTTCACCGCCCTCTTCGTATCCTATGTATCCCGGCGGGGCGCCGATCAATCGCGACACCGAAAACCGTTCACCGTATTCCGACATATCTATTTTCACTAAGGAATCGACATGACTAAACAGATAGTTGGCCAGGGCCTTTGCCATCTCGGTTTTTCCTACTCCGGTAGGACCGAGGAACAGGAAAACACCGATCGGCCGTTTCGGGTTTTTCAATCCGGCGCGGGCTCTCTGTATCGAACGTGTCAGACTATTGATTGCCTCATCCTGGCCGACAATATACTTATGCAGACCTTCGGGCATATTCAACAGTCGCTGGCTTTCGGACTGGGCCACCTTATTCACCGGTATTCCGGTTATCAGGGAAACAACATCGGCAATGTGATCTTCCGTGATTTGAATCGGATTTTTGCTTTCTTCCTTGTGCCATTGTCGCTGGGCATGCGCCAACCGCTTAAGCATTTTCTGCTCCGTATCCCGCAAAGCGGCAGCTTCTTCAAACTTCTGCTCGGCAACTACCTTTTCTTTTTCGCTGCGAATTTTTTCAATCCCCTGTTCCAGGTCGATGACCGACTGGGGCACCTTTGTGTTTAGCATGTGGGCGCGCGAACCGACTTCATCCATCACGTCAATGGCTTTGTCCGGCAGGAATCGATCGCTGATGTAGCGGTGGGACAGATGGACACAGGCCTCGATCGCGTCATCATCGTAGATCACGTTATGGTGTTTTTCGTAATTGGTTTTTAATCCCTTGAGAATATCTATCGACTCCTCAACAGAAGGCGGATTGATCATAATTTTTTGGAAACGACGCTCCAGGGCCCCATCCTTTTCAATATGTTTCCGGTATTCATCCATCGTTGTGGCTCCGATGCAATGGATATCTCCCCGGGCAAGGGCCGGCTTGAACATATTCGAAGCATCCAGGGAACCCGTCGCACCCCCTGCCCCCACAAGGGTGTGCAACTCATCAATAAACAGGATTAAGTCACCGGAATTCTCCAACTCCAACATGATGGTTTTCATTCGCTCTTCAAACTGACCCCGGTATTTCGTTCCGGCAACAATAGCGGCCAGATCAAGCGCCAGGATTCGCTTATTTTGGAGCAACCGCGGAACTGATTTCTTTATAATCCTTTGAGCAAGTCCTTCGATAATCGCCGTTTTGCCAACCCCGGGTTCACCAATCAAAACCGGATTATTTTTCTTTCGCCGGGTTAAAATTTGCGCGACCCTGACGATCTCATCATCCCGTCCAATGACCGGGTCCAGCTTTCCTTCAACAGCCAGGGCGGTAATATCACGCGAAAAATGATCCAGGGCGGGTGTTTTCGATTTTTGTGTTTTACCTGCACCGGGTATTGCCCCGGGAGCGTCAACCCCCTCCCGAAACTCATCCTGGACAAGCTCCTTAACACTATGATAATCCAGGTTGTACGCATTCAACACTTCAAACGCAATTCCCTCGGTCTCACGCAACATGGCCAACAGCAGATGTTCATCACCGGCCACCGTTGAACCCAGGGAGGTTGCTTCATTATATGCATTCCGCAGAATACGCTCGGCCCGCCTGGTTAACGGCAAGTGCCCCAGGGTCATAGTTCCGCCGGACGATTTGATCATGTCTTCCACCATCGCGCGGATGTCGTCCAAATCGCAATCGTATACTTCCAGGATCCTGATCGATAGTCCGGAACTTTCGTTTAACAAACCAAGCAATAAATGCTCGGAACCTACATAACTATGCCCAAGACGGATTGCCTCCTCTTTGGCATAGCGCATAATATTCTGAACTCGTTTGGAAAAATTTTCTCTCATACCACTTGGAAATTAAACACACTTTAACACGGATTCAAACATCCTCTGCATTTTTTAAGCCGCCGTCCTCTAAAATTAAACGACGATTCCCTATCGCGGCAACATCTGGATTATGGGTTGTAATAACGAAAGCTTGGTTAAAATCATTCTTAATCTGCACGAATAAATCCATTAATCGACGAGCATTCTCCACATCGAGATTCCCCGTGGGTTCATCGGCCAGAACCAAATCAGGATCGTTTATCAGGGCCCGCAGCACGGCGACCCGTAAACGTTCCCCTCCGGAAAGCTGGGAGGGAAAATGATCTTTGCGGTCAATTAAACCCACGTACTCGAATAACTCCTCCGCCCGTTCTTCTTTTGATTCCCCGGTTTTCCACAACCGGGCGGGAAGCAAAACATTCTCCCAGGCGGTAAATTCCGTAAGTAAGTGATGAAACTGGAATACAAATCCCAGATGCGCATTGCGTACCCGCGCTAATTCGTCGTCCGACATAACCGCAATGGATTTTCCTTTAATGAGAATTTCCCCCGAATCGGCGTTATCAAGGGTACCGATAATGTTCAGTAACGTCGATTTACCCGAACCGGACGGTCCCATAATAGTCACAATATCCCCCTTGGGAACATCCAGATTGAGATCCACCAATACCGGCAGGTTTTTTACACCGTTCCGGTAAGACTTATAAATATGTTTTGCTTCCAATATCATTGTTTTATTTCAAATTATTTTTCAAGATGGACCGCATCTTTCGGCTGTATCATCATCGCCCGGCGGGCGGCAACCACAGACGATAATACGATTAACGCCAGGGCGATACCAGGGATGATTATTAGATCCGAGGCTCTCAATATCATGGGTACCCGGTCCATAAAATAAATGTCCTCCGGCAATGGAAAAATACCATAATGGTTCTGAATCCCAATAATAGCCAGGCTGATTGCAATCCCCGCCAGGGCGCCTGCGCCACCAATCATCAACCCTTGTTTAATCAACACCATGTAAATATCCCCGGCGGTGGCCCCGATCGTCCGCAGAATACCAATTTCTCTTATTTTCTGATAGGTAACCAAAACCAGCGTTGAAGTCAAATTGAACGCGGCCACCAATACGATAAGGCTTAATATAATCATCGCGCCGATCCGTTCCATTTTCATCGCCTGAAACAATCCTTCGTGGAGTTCCGCCCAGGTATATATTTTAGAGGAGGGAGGCAAAACCGCGGCAATTTCATTTTTCACAGGAACAATATTTTCCGTCGCGTTCGACCGGATGTCCAGTCCGTCCAATTGTTTTTTACGGACAAACATTTTCCGGCCCAATTCCAGGGGAAGAAAAACCATACGGTCATCGAAATCCAAGACCTGCACCTGGAAAATCGCCGCCACGCGGGTCCGGTACTGGCGCGGAAATCCCAATTGCCAGGGACTGTCGATGGGGCTCATGACGGTAATCGGGTCCCCTTCTTCCAGATTCAGGCGCGCCGCCAACAGGCGACCGATAATAATCGGGGTTTGTCCCGCTTCCATTTCAATTCCCTTATGTATTCCCAAATCATAGAAAGTGGAGACCGATCCGAAATCCACGGCTTTGAAACTCACCATACGACTATCGCCATTCCGATTTGTTAATAAACCTTTCCTTTCCATAAATGGCATAACTGCTTTAACACCCGGTTGTTTCCTGAGTACTTCGATGAGCGACGGAATATCCTGTGCTTTTTCCAGGTTTGTGATTCGCAAATCGCCCTCAAAACCGATGATTTTTTTTGTCACCTGCGCTTCAAAGCCGTTTAAAACGGCGACGGACAGAATCAGGAAGAGACATCCCAGGGTCATTCCGATAATGGCAATCCATCCCGTGAACCGGCTTGCCCCCGCCCCCGCTCCGCCAAGCATGAACCGTCGTGCCAGATAGGTAGTAACGTTCATTCGTACCGCAGAGCTTCCGCCGGCTTTACGCGGCTGGCTTTTATCGTCGGCCCCAGGGCGGCGATAATGGAAGAAATAATCCCGATCGCAATTATAATCCCGGTCACCCCCCAGTGAATTTCCACCGGAACATTATCCATGAAATACACATCTTCGGGAAGCGAGATAATTTGGAACTTGATTTGAAGATACGCCAGACCCACCGCAAAGGCCCCGCCAAAAACGGAACCGATAATACCGATCATGGCCCCTTCCAGCAAAAAAAGCCGCTTGATCCGCGCCGGCGTTAATCCCAACGCTGACAGCGTCCCTATCTCACGCATCTTCTCGATGACGATCATCGCCAATACCGAAATGATGTTCACCACTCCGACAAAGGCGATCATACCGAAAATAAACAGGATCGGCCACTTCTGAAGTGACATCCAATCGAACAACACACGGTGTTTCTCTTTCCAGGATAAAAGGTAATACGGATAACCCAGATTGGTTTCCAGATACCGGTAGACCGGTGTTACATTGTGAATATCGTTCAAAGTAATGATCCGGCCGGACGCCAGGCCCGGCATATTAAATAATGTCTGCGCGTCCGCCAGGGATAAATACACCACTGTTTTGTCGTATTCAAGCAAACCGGAGTGGAATAATCCGGTAACCCGATATTGCCGGAACCGTTGCGCTGTTGAAACCCGGGTTATCGATTCCAGGTCAAATAAAACCAGTTTATCCCCCACACCGACCTTTAATTGCTCCGCCAGACGATTGCCCATAATAATCGATCCCGGACTTAAATCCAGTTCTCCGGCCACCAGGATGGAAGACAACCCGGAAAATTTACTTCCGTCGCCTATCCCTTCCACGATCACTCCTTCAGCCCGCGAACCTTTTCGCAACAAGGCCGGCTTCTGGATATACAACTGCACTGTTATCGGGAAAGGACTTTGCCGGATCACGCTGTCCAAATAAGCATCGTTTTCCCTCATCGGCTGGTCCATGAAATGTTGAATTCGAATATGCCCGTCAAAGCCGGCGATTTTTTGGGAAATGGTGTTCTCGAATCCCTTTAAAACGGCAAAAGTCAGGATCAACGCCGTAATACCCATTCCCAATCCGAGAATGGCTAAAATCCCCGCAAAGGTTGAGAAGCTTCCTTTTTGAGGTGACTTTAAATGACGGAAGGCAATATTAAAAGCGATTGGCATCTAACAAGACAGTGTTAAGGTCCTGATCATTGCCGGGAGCCGGAGAGGGGGAGCACTTATTCCGGGATCAGTCACGAAATCGTTTCGGCGCAAACTC
Source organism: Fidelibacterota bacterium (assembly GCA_027021785.1). GTDB lineage: Bacteria > Fidelibacterota > Marinisomatia > Marinisomatales > JAADGP01 > JAADGP01. The sequence continues at coordinate 26,342 of JALUTR010000290.1, forward strand.
CAAACCTGATACGATCAATCCACTGCACGCATAGCGGGAAACAGGATTACGTCTTTTATCCAGCGCCGTTCCGTAAGGAGCATCACCAGCCGGTCTATGCCGATTCCCACCCCACCGGTAGGCGGCATCCCGCATTCCATGGCCTGGATGAAATTTTCATCCACGGGCTGCGCTTCCAAATCCCCCGCCTTGCGCAACCTGGCCTGGGCCTCGAACCGTTCCCGCTGGTCGATCGGGTCATTCAGCTCCGTAAAGGCATTCGCGAATTCCGCCCCGCCGATAAACAACTCAAACCGTTCCACCAATTCACGGTCACCGCTACGGTGCATTTTCGCCAACGGCGAAATAGCCTTGGGATAGTCGATTACAAAGGTTGGTTGAATTAAATGGGGCTCAACCAGTCGTTTCATCAGTTCATCCAACAGATGCCCGTAGTTGGCATTCTCCGGAATTACCAGCCCATGCTCCGCGCAAATGGATTGCAGACGCTTTTCGTCGGCGCCTGATACATCATGGCCCGTAAATTCCGCCAACAGTTCCATGATCGGACGCCGGGCGAAGGATTTTGACAGATCAATCTCCATTTCCCCCCAGGTAACCTGCAACGCTCCAACCTGTTCAGCGACGGAACGAATCAGTTCCTCAGTAATTTCCATGACTTCTTGATAATCGGCATAGGCCTGGTAAAACTCCAGGGCTGTGAACTCCGGGTTGTGGTTGCGGTCCATGCCTTCGTTCCGGAAATTTTTTGACAGTTCATACACCCGATCGAAACCCCCGATGATCAGGCGTTTCAGATACAATTCATCCGCGATCCGTAAAAAAAGTTTTTGTTCCAGGGCGTGGTGAAAGGTTTCAAAGGGACGGGCGTTCGCGCCGCCGTATAACGGCTGCAGGACGGGCGTCTCGACTTCGATATAATCGCGTTCATCAAGAAAGCGCCGGATAGCGGTAATGATTTTCGCCCGTTTGAAAAAGACTTCCCGGTTCTCCGGATTCACAATCAAATCCAGATGACGGTAGCGATAACGCTGTTCCTTATCCGTGAAGGCGTCGAAAGTTTGCCCGTCCTTTTCCTTCACAATCGGCAAGGGACGAATACTTTTACAAAGGATGGTTAGAGACCCGGCATGCACGGATATTTCACCGGTTTTGGTTTTGAAAACGTATCCGTTCACCCCGATAAAATCACCAATGTCCAGTAATTTGAAATGGTTATACGTCTCGGAGCCCACATCGTCACGACGAATATACACCTGGATCCGGCCCGCGTAATCCTGAACGTGACAAAATGACGCTTTACCCATTTTACGCAGCGACATGATCCGCCCGGCAATGATCACATCCTGTCCCTCAAGGCGATCGTAATCCGACTTAATTTCAGCGCTTTTATGGGTAGGTTTAAACACGTGCGGATAGGGATCAACCCCTGCCGCCCGCAATTTTTGCAGTTTTTCCTTACGAAATTCGATAATCTGGTTTAAGCTTTGTTTTTCATCTGTCATTGATCCGGCCCTTAACTCCGATCTAACTGTTTGTCTTAATTCTTTGCATTAAATAGGCCCGAATAAACGGGTCTATTTTCCCGTCCATAACGGCCTGAATGTTCCCCGTTTCCATCTTCGTACGATGGTCCTTAACCAGGTTATAGGGATGAAACACGTAGGAACGGATCTGGCTCCCCCACCCGATATCCTTTTTCTGGCTTTCCAGTTCTTTCACCGTTTCTTTTTCCTTCTCTTTTTCCAACTGATAGAGCCGGGATTTCAACACCTTCATCGCCTGGGATTTATTTTTATGCTGGGACCGTTCGTTCTGGCACTGCGCCACAATACCGGTGGGAATATGCGTTATCCGGACGGCGGAGTCGGTCCGATTCACGTGCTGTCCACCGGCACCACTGGCACGGAAGGTATCGATTCGGAGATCGTTGGGATTGATTTCCACCTCAATTTCATCGTCTACCGCGGGGTAAACAAAGACCGATACAAACGATGTGTGTCGCCTGCTGTTGGCATCGAACGGAGAAATCCGCACCAGGCGATGCACACCCGCTTCGGCTTTTAATAAGCCGTAAGCATAGTCACCGCGCACCTCGATGGTTATATCCTTAATACCGGCCTCCTCGCCCGGCTGGTAATCCAATATGGTCATTTCAAAACCCTTTTGCTCAATCCACCGGCTGTACATGCGATATAACATTTCCGCCCAGTCCTGGCTTTCGGTGCCACCGGCGCCGGGGTGAATCGTTAGTATCGCGTCCATCTGATCCTGTTCATCACCCAGCGTCAACCGCAGTTCCAGGTCTTCAAGAATAGTCTGGTAAGCCTTTAATTCAGCCTCCACCTCTTCCGGGGTAGATTCCCCCGCCTCGGCGAACTCAAGCAACACTTCCACGTCCCCGTGTCGCCGTTCCAGGTCCTTCCAGAGGTTGATTTCTTTTTCAATTATCGAAATCTTCTTTAAAATTGAAGAGGCTCTTTTATTATTGTTCCAGAAGGAAGGTTCAACGGAGTGAGCCCGCAGTTTCTCCAACTCAGCTTCTTTCGACGCTAAGTCAAAGATACCCCCGGAGTTCAAAATGTTTGGTTTCGGCCTTTGCGAAACGATCTTTTAATTCTGATAAATCCATGGGGTGAATTTACAATTATCCGTATGACAATTAAGATTTAAGATTTGCGTTTTCCTGATTTAATGAAACGTAATACATGATACAATCCATTCCTTTTTAAAATCGGTAATTTTCAATCGAAGGAAGAAAATCTTTCAAGCCTTTGTCTCCGTTTCCGCCTTTGCCCTAATAGATTAAATCGGCAGAATCGGGTGACTTTTTCGGTTCGGATTCATTGAGAAAGCAACGCAACAATACTGTTGTACGCCAAATAACTGAACACAACCAGGGATAGGAATAATATCCCGTTGGTCAGCCATCCGTTTCTTAATTGGTTTACCCACTGTTTTTTATTATTCATGAATAATAACGTGCCGGTTAAGAAAGGCATAAACAGGGAACCCATCACCGAATAAACTACAATAATCCAGATCGGTTTATTAATCAACAGCAGGATCATCGGTGGAAACGCCAAATATGCCAGATACCCCCGATACAGCAAAGAATTTGTTTGCACCGCTTCACCGTTCCCCGGTTTCGTTCCCGGACGCACGGTTTGAATAAAATCGGTAAACAAATAGGGGATTCCCTGCCAGACACCGATCATGGAAGTAAATACGGCACACCAGAATCCGATCAGGAACAGGCTTTTTCCAACAGGACCGAGTACGGTCCCTAGCTGATCGGCCAGCGCCAGAATCATCCGGGTCCCTTTAATCGCCTCGATACCGACACCGCTTGCAATAATCATCATAGCAACCCCAAACAATCCCGTTAATCCGTAAGCAACGCCAAGGTCCAGTTTGACCATTTTGTGCGCCTCCGCTTCTGTCCATTCTTTTTCACGAATCCAATAGCCGTAGCTTAAGAGCGTGACGCTGCCCCCCACCCCACCGATCACACCCAGAATAAACGCTCCCGATCCGGCCGGCACCGTGGGTACAACCAGGGACGGAATAAGGATGTTCCACTCCGGGCGAATCAGGATGGCACAAAGAATAATCAGCAGAAACATAGGGGCGATTAACACTTTCATCGTTTTTTCAAACAGCGTATATCGGCCGGTTAGGACAAGTACCAGGGCCGCTATTGAATGAATCATTCCCCAGGCTGTTTCCGATAATCCGCCAAAAAGGGCTCGTCCCGCCAGTCCGCAGGCGGAAATCAAAGCCCCGGCTACAATAAAGGACCATAGCAACAAATAAAACCCGAATATAATCGGAATTATCGGATGCAATTTCTGCGACCACCCCTCGATTAAGGTAAGACCGGTCGCCAACTGCCAACGGGCGATCCCTTCATTCATCACAAACTTTATGGCCGCACCGAATACGGCGGCCCACAAA